>NZ_JBEXOV010000019.1:0-97153 GCF_040611715.1 Streptomyces sp. NPDC006544
TACGCCCAGACCGCCGCCTACGGCCACTTCGGCCGCGAACTCCCCGACTTCACCTGGGAACGCACCGACCGCGTCGACGCCCTGCGCGCCACCGCGGGGGTGTGACGTGCACATAGCCGTCACAGGATCGGTCGCCACCGATCACCTCATGACCTTTCCCGGACGCATCAGCGACCAGCTCCTGGCCGACAAGCTGGACCGGGTCTCCCTGTCCTTCCTCGTCGACACCTTGGAGATCCGGGACGGCGGCGTCGCCGCCAACATCACCTACGGCCTGGCCCGGCTCGGCCACCGACCGCTGCTCGTGGCGGCCGTCGGCCAGGACTTCCACGACTACGGCCGGCGGCTCGCCGAACTGGGCGTGCGCACTTCGGCGGTGCACGCCTCCGCCACCCGCCACACGGCCCGCTTCCTGTGCACCACCGACCCCGACGGCAACCAACTCGCCTCCTTCTACGCGGGCGCGATGGCGGAGGCGGCCGACATCGACCTCGTCGACGTGATGGACCGGTGCGGCAGAGCCGACCTCGTCCTGATCGGGGCCGACGCCCCGGCGGCCATGCTCCGCCACACCCGTGCCTGCCGTGCCCTCGGGATTCCCTACGCCGCCGACCCGGCCCAGCAACTGGCCCGTCTCGAAGGTCCGGAGATCCGCGAACTCGCCGACGGAGCGCACTTGTTGTTCACCAACGAGTACGAGCACGAACTGCTCCTGCGCAAGACCGGCTGGACCCACGCCGAGGTGCTGCGGCGGATCGGCACGTGGATCACCACGCTCGGCGAGAAGGGCAGCCGCATAGAACAGGCGGGCAGCCCGGCGGTGGACGTCTCCGCCGTCCCCACGGACGCCGTCGTCGACCCGACCGGCGTCGGCGACGCCTTCCGGGCCGGCTACCTGGCCGCCCTCGCCGCAGGACACGCCCCCGTGCGCTGTGCGCAGACGGGTTCGGTGATGGCCTCGCTCGCCCTGTCGGCCGTGGGCACGCAGACGTACGACACCACGCCGGAGGCGGTGGGGGATCTCCTCCGCACCACCTACGGGGCGTACGCGTCGGCCGCGCCGGCCGCGCCGGGCGTGGTGCAGGGCGCGGCCGGCGTGCCGCACACGCCGGACAACGACCGCATCGCGGCCGGGACCGCCGCACGGCCCGCGGGGCCCGCGGACGGCGGGGCACAGCGGTGAGCACCCTCACGCCGCCCCGCACGAGCCCGGGACCTGGCCCGGCCGCTCTGATCGCGGCGGGCCGCCGTTCGTACTCCTTCGAGTTCTTCCCGCCCAAGACGGGACAGGGCGAACGCGTGCTGTGGCAGGCCCTGCGCCGGGTCGAGGCCGTCGACCCGTCCTTCGTCTCCGTGACGTACGGGGCGGGCGGGTCCTCACGCGAGCGGACCACCGACCTCACCCAGCGCATCGCGGAGCACACCACCCTGCGCCCCGTCGCCCACCTCACCTCGGTCGGCCACTCGGTCGCCGAACTCCGCCGGATCATCGGGCGCTACGCCGACGCGGGCGTACGCGACGTACTCGTCCTGCGCGGTGATCCGCCCGGTGATCCGCGGGGGCCGTGGACCCGTCACCCGGGCGGTCTCGACCACGCGGTGGACCTGGTCCGGCTGGTCCGGGAGCTGGGCGACTTCAGCATCGCCGTCGCCGCCTTCCCCGAACGCCACCCCCGCTCACCCGACTGGGACAGCGACATCCGGCACTTCGTCGCCAAATGCCGGGCGGGCGCCGACTACGCCATCACCCAGATGTTCTTCCGCGCGGAGGACTACTTCCGGCTGCGCGACCGGCTGGATGCCGCCGGCTGCGACACCCCGGTCATCCCGGAGATCATGCCCGCCACCCGGTACGAACAGATCCGCCGCTTCGCCGAACTGAGCGACGCCACGTTCCCACCCGACCTCGCCCGCCGTCTGCACGCCGCGCGGCACGACCCCGACGAGGCCCACCGCGTCGGCGTCGAGCACGCCACCGCACTGGCCCAACACCTCCTGGACGAGGACGCCCCGGGGCTGCACTACATCACCCTCAACCAGTCCACCGCAGCACTCGACATCCACCGTCGGCTGAGTCTGCCCACCCACCCCGCGGACCAGTAGGGCGGGATCCGCGTCCGCGATCCTGAGCTAGGGAGACGTTTTGCCCATGACCCGCACCGCCCCGTTCATGACCTGCACGGGCCCCGTGCTCACTCCCGTCCCCACCCGGTTCGTGTGGACCGAAGAGGACCGGCGGGCCGTCGAGACCGTGCGCCTCCTGGCCGCCGGCACCGTACACGAGGTCGGCGACGGCGATCCCGGTACCGGGATCGGTACGGCGATGAGCCTCGCTCCGGCCGCGTACACCCTCTTCCACAAGGTGATGCGCCACGACCCGGCGGACCCCGACTGGGCGGGGCGCGACCGGCTCGTCCTGTCCGCGGGCCAGGCGTCCCTGACCCTCTGCATGCGGTTGTACCCGGCCGTCTTCGACCTGGAGCCGGACCACCCCAAGGCCCTCCACACCCGGGGCGCGAAGACGCCCGCGCACCCCGACCCCGACCCCGACCGCGACCCCGGCAACGGGGACGCGCGCGGGCACGCGACCGGCGTCGAGACCACCCCGGGCCTCCCGCTGGGCCGGGGTGTGGCGCATGCCGTGGGCATGGCCTTGGCCGCCCGCTACGAGCGCGGCATGTTCGACCCCGAGGCCGCCCCGGGCACCTCGCCGTTCGACCACTACGTCTACGCCATCGCCGGGGACGGGTGCCTCGAGGAGGGCGCCTGCGTCGAGGCGTCGTCGACGGCCGGCCACCAGCAGCTCGGCAACCTCATCCTATTGTGGGGCGACCACCGCCCGTCGACCGCGGGCGACTCCGGCACGCCGGTCTCCGAGTCCACCCTCGAGCGCTACGAGGCGTACGGCTGGCACGTCCAGCGCGTACGGCCCGGGAAGGACGGCGACCTCGACCCGGCCGCCCTGTACGCGGCGATCGAGGCCGCCAAGGCCGAGACCGAGCGCCCGTCGTTCATCGAGATGCGCTCGAACCCCACCTGGCCCGAGGCGACCGACGCGCGGAGCGACGAGGCCACGCACGGCCCAACCGGTGGAGCCCTCGACCGTCGTGCCCGGGCGGCCAGGACCCCGTGGGAGAGGTCCTTCGCCGCGTGGCGCACCGCCAACCCGGACCGTGCCGCCGAGTTCGACCGCATCCGCGCGGGCAAGCGGTCGGCCGTCCGTCCGAAGGAGCAACCTGCGGTCGAGACCGGCCCGGTGATATCCACCCGCGTCGCCTCCGGCAGCACGCCCGCCGACGAGAACTCCTCGCTCCCACCGGTGGGCAACCCGCTGCCGGCGGCCGCGCACACCCCTCCGTACGGCGCGCGGGCCCTGACGAAGGAGACCCTGTGAGCAGGCTGCGCTGGCTGACCGCGGGGGAATCACACGGGCGCGCCCTCGTCGCGACGCTCGAGGGGCTTCCCTCCGGAGTGCCGATCACCACCGAGAGCGTGGCGGCCGCACTGGCCAGACGCCGGCTCGGTCACGGGCGCGGCGCCCGGATGAAGTTCGAGGAGGACGAGGTCACCTTCCTCGGCGGGGTCCGGCACGGCCTCACGATGGGCGGCCCGGTCGCGATCATGGTGGGCAACACCGAATGGCCCAAGTGGGAGAAGGTGATGGCGGCCGATCCGGTGGACCCGCGGGAGCTCGCCCGGCTGGCGCGCAACGCGCCGCTGACCCGTCCCCGCCCCGGTCACGCGGATCTCGCCGGAATGCAGAAGTACGCCCTGGACGAGGCCCGTCCCGTCCTCGAGCGGGCCAGCGCGCGGGAGACCGCGGCGCGGGTGGCACTGGGCACGGTGGCCAGGTCGTACCTGCGTCAGACGACCGGCGTCGAAATCGTTTCGCACGTGGTGGAGCTGGCCTCGGTCAGCGCTCCGTACGGTGTGCTGCCCAAGCCCTCCGACCAGGCGGGACTGGACCAGGATCCGGTGCGCTGCCTCGACGCGGCGGCGTCGAAGGCGATGGTCGCGGAGATCGACCAGGCCCACCGGGACGGCGACACCCTCGGCGGTGTGGTCGAGGTGCTCGCGTACGACCTACCGGTGGGCCTTGGCTCGTTCACGCACTGGGACCGGCGGCTGGACTCGCGGCTCGCGGGTGCGCTGATGGGCATTCAGGCGATCAAGGGAGTCGAGATCGGCGACGGTTTCGGTCTGGCGCGGGTACCGGGGTCGAAGGCGCACGACGAGATCGTGTGGACCCCCGACGGCGTGCGGCGCACGACCGGCCGTGCGGGCGGCACCGAGGGCGGCATGTCCACGGGCGAGCTGCTGCGGGTGCGGGCGGCGATGAAGCCGATCGCGACGGTTCCGCGTGCGCTGGCGACGATCGACGTGTCGACGGGCGAGGCGGCCCCGGCACACCATCAGCGGTCCGACGTCTGCGCGGTACCGGCCGCGGGCATCGTGGCGGAGGCCATGGTGGCGCTGGTGCTGGCGGACGCGGTGGCCGAGAAGTTCGGCGGAGACAGCGTGGGCGAGACACGCCGCAACGTACGCGGATACCTCGAAAACCTCCTGATCTCCTGACCGGCCCACCCGGCCCACCCGGCCCACCCGGCCCACCCGGCCCACCCGGCCCGACCGGCCCGACCGGAACAGCCCGAGCAACGTTCCGGTCGGGCCGCGGAGGCAGGAACGGAAGCCGTACCTGAACGTGGTCGCCCTCGAGCCCCGCTCGGAGTCGCACGAACGCGTGCCCAGGTCCCCGGAGGATCTTCAGGGAATCGTCAGGTCGGGTACGGGAGGATGAATGCGATGTGGGTTCCTCGCGCGGCCCTGTCTGATGCGGTGGTCCATTTCTCTGGGGTTCGATGGGAAAGGAGTAGGGGGTGAGGGTGAAAGCCATGACTTCAACGGGAACCGTGAACCGTGTCCTGGTTCTCATCGCGTCTGTCTCGGCTTTCTGCCTGGTTTATCTGGTGGCGGTGCGCACTTCTCCGGGGCAGCGATGGGAAGGCGCCGTCCTTCACGCTGCGCCGGCTTTCGGCTCGGCGGCCGGAGACGCGGCGCGCGACGCGCTGGGTTCGTTCACCGTTCCCTCCATCCTGGTGTGCGGTACCGCTCTCGCTCTCCTGGCCCTCATATGGCACGGGCTCGCCATGGCGGCGAGGGTGCTCGTGGTGATCGGCGGCAGCGCCGTGCTGTCACAGGTGCTGAAACACGACGTGCTGCCGCGCCCGGCTCTCGACCCCTGGGCGCAGTCGCTGCACAATTCGCTGCCCAGTGGTCACGCGACCCTCGCGATGAGCCTGTGCGCCGCCCTTCTCCTCGCCGTCCCGGCCAAGTGGCGCGGCTGGATCGCGGTTCCCGCCGTCTCGTGGGCCACGTCCTTCGGGATGCTCACGGTCGTGGCCAAGTGGCACAGGCCGTCGGACGTCCTCACCGCGCACGCCCTCGTCCTGGCCCTGACGGCCCTGGTGCTACTCGTCCCTTCGGCGCCGAGGCCGGAGACCTCGCGGCCGCGGGCCCCGTATGTGTGGGCGAGCTCCGTACTCGCCGCGGGTACCTTGGCCGTGGTCATGGCAGGGTCTGATGTGCGGCGGACGGGCGACCTCGCGATGTGGCGCGAGATCCTGTCGGGGGCCGCGTCGGGCTACCTGGTGGGCGGCCTGAGTTACCTGCAGGCGCTGGCGCTGATCATGGGGTCCGGCGCTCTGTGCGGACTGACCGTGGTGGCCGTAGCGGGTAGCCGATGGGTCACGGCCAACGTGGTGTCGCGGCGGTTCGGGGAAGCGCCCCGTCAACGGGATCGGCGGAGGCGGGCCCGCGCAGAGGGATCCGTCCGACACGGTGAGTGTGTCCAGGAGCAGGCCACCGGTCATCTTGGGGCCCAGGACCGTACGCAGGCGCTCGTTGGACGATCCGGCCAGCGGCGCGTCGTCGAGAACCATGGCCGCGTGGACGACACCGGCCAATCGGCGTCCGGAGGCGTCGATGTCGTCGAGGACGCGTCGCAGCTCCGCTTCGTCGGTAACATCCGCCGCGTAGGCGGTGACGTCGGTCCCGTCATTGCGGAGGTCCGCCAGGAGCGATGCGGCTTCGGGGGCCTCGGTGCCGCGCCGGCCGAGGAGGGTGAGGTGACGGGCGCCGCGGGCGGCGAGGTGGCGTGCGGTGGCGGCGCCGAACCCGCCGAGGCCGCCGGTGACCAGGTACGTGGCTGTGGAATCCAGATCGGGCCCGGTCAGCGGACTCTGGACCTGTACACCCTCCTCGAACGTGATCACGATCTTGCCGGTGTGCCGGGAGTGCTGGAGGCTCGTGAACGCCTCCTCGATGCGCCGGGCCGGGTAGGCGAGGAAGGGCAGCGGGTGATACGTGCCGTCGTGCACGGAGGCGGCGAGAGCCGCCAAGGCGGTGTCCAGGACGGCTGACGTACCTCCGACCATGGTCGTCAGGTCGACGCCGAAGAACGAGAGGTTGTGCGCGAAGGGGGCCAGCGGCAGCCGGCTGTCCATCAGGAAGTCGCGCCTGCCCAGCTCCAGGAACCTGCCGTGTGGTTTGAGCACGCCGAGGCTGCGGACAAGTGCCTCGCCGGCGAGGGAGTTGAGGACCACGTCCACGCCCTGGCCGCCGGTGAGGTCCTTGACCTGTTCGGCGAAGTGCAGTCGGCGCGAGTCCAGGACGTGTTCGACGCCCAGCAGTCGCAGCAGATCGCGCTTCACCTTGCAGCTAGGCTCGGTTGAGCAGGCAGGATCGGTCTCGGCAGAAGGGGCCGTGGCGGAGATGGTCGACACGCAGGGCGAGGTGCGCCGGATCGGTGAACTGATCCGCCGGGCTCGGGTCTTACAGGGCCGCTCACAAGCGGACGTGGCGGGCCAGCTGGGATACCACCAGTCGAAGATCAGCCGACCGGAGGGCGGACGCGGAACGGACGACATCCGGGTTCTGCGCGACGTCGCCCGCATCCTGCGCATTCCCCCGGCCCGACTCGGTCTGGCGGAGGCCGCCCCGGAAGCCGATCCCCACGATCCGGCGACAGAGGAAATGCTGCGCCGCCGTACCTTCCTTGCCGCCAGCGTCACCGCGCTCACAGCCTCGGTCGCGCCGACGGCTGCGCACCCCGCGCTCGTCCAGGCGCTCCTGCCCGGGATGCCGACGGCTCCGACGACGGAAGCGCGGATTCGGGGGAGCTACGAAACCGGGCCACGGCCATCCGGCGCCTCTGGAGCACGTGCGACTACGCGGAGTTGGAGCGGACCCTTCCCGGCCTGATCGCCGATCTTCGCTGCTGCATCGCCGACTCCCCGCAGGCCGAGGAGCTTCCTCGCCTCCTGGCCACGGCCTACCAGACCTCGGCCAGCCTCCTGCTCAAGCAGGGAGACCCCGGCACGGCGTGGCTCGCCGTCGGGCGCGCGATGGCCGAGGCCGAACGCTCAGGTGATCCACTCGTCCTCGCCGCCAGCGTCCGCCTCCACGCACACGTCCTGGTCCGCGAACAGCACGCCGGCCAGGCCGTCACACTGATCAAGCACACGGCCTCACAACTCACCGGTGCGTACGACCGGCAGCCCCGCCACCACCTCTCCGTGCTCGGGTTGTTGCTGCTGCGGGGAGTCACGGCTGCCAGCAGGGCCGGGGACCGTGCTGCCACCGCAGAGTTCCTGGCCGAGGCCAAGGAGGTGGCGAAGTACGTCGCCCTGGACCACCCCGACGCCTGGGCCAACTTCAGCCCCACCAACGTGGCCCTCCACGAGGTCAGCGCGGCCGTGTCCTTCGGCGACGCGGGCGTCGCCATCGACATCGCCCGTCCGCTCATGCGCCGCCACATCCCGGTTCCCGAGCGCCGGGCCGCCCTATGGGTGGAAGCCGCCCGTGCCTACGCGCAGCAGGGCCGTCTCGCCTATGGCTACCAGGCCCTGGGGATCGCGGAGACCTGCGCAGCTCAGGACGTACGACGCCCAGCCGTCCGGGACCTGGTCGCCGACATGGCGGCGCGCGACCGTCGGCGTACGCTGCCAGACCTCCACCACTTCAGCCGCCGACTGGGAGTACCCGCGTGACCGAGCCGCAGCGCAAGCCCTTCCTGTACGTCGTCGTCTGCGCGGCCGGGATCGCGGGCGACGTCGGCAAGCTGATCGACGCCGCGCACGAGCGGAGCTGGGACGTCGGCGTCGTCGCCACCCTGCAGGGGCTTCCCTTCCTCGACGTTGCCGCGATCGAGGAGCGGACCGGTCACCCCGTCCGCTCCGCCTGGCGCGCGCCCGGCGACGCACGGTCCTTCCCACCCGCCGATGTGATCGCCGTAGCCCCGGCCACCTTCAACACGGTCAACAAGTGGGCGGCCGGCTTCGCGGACAACCTCGCCCTCGGCATCCTCTGCGAGGCTCCCGGCATGGGTATCCCCACCGTCGTCCTGCCCTACGTGAACACCGCGCTCGCCGCCCACCGCGCGTACCGGCGCAGCCTCGCCGAGCTGCGCGAGATGGGTGTTCTGGTCGGCAGCTACGAGCCGCACCGCCCGAAGTCCGGCGGCGGCGCCGACGGATTCCGCTGGCAAGAGGCAGTCGGCCTCTTGGCTCCGTTCGTTGTGGCAGGGGACACCTGCTACTGATCCTGCGGCTACCGATAGGCGCGGCCTGCCGGGTTTTCGCGTCGGGGAATGCCTGCGACCGGTGGGCGGGAGGTACCCGACCTCCGGTCGCACGGTGCTGTTCCGCGGCCCGCAGTCTTCGTAGGGGAGATAGGTGCCGCCATCCGGAGCGGTCGGGACGCCCGTGCGTTCGTACTCGGCCCGGTCTTCGCCGGTCACAGGGGGGAGCAGGCCCATGAACATGCGGGTTTCGGGGTGGCAGGCTCGATGCGAGAGCACGAGCCCGGCGAGCGCGTCCATCGTGCCTGTCCCCTTGACGGCTGCGGCGTCAACCCGATGAATGCCGCTCCGCAATGCGGTCCGGGGCGTCGGGCGGGCCACCTGCCTGACCACCCGGCTGGAGGCGAACGACGGCATGGGAGGGGTGCCCCGACGGTATGCGGAGTGCAGGAGCAGCCCGGATCTCTGTCCCGCTGTGCCGGCTACAGCCAGTCGCGCTTCTTGAAGATGACGTACAGGCTTACGCAGACCACCGCCATCAGGAGGATCGCTAAGGGGTAGCCGCCTGCCCAGTGGAGCTCCGGCATGGTGTCGAAGTTCATGCCGTAGATCGTGCCAACGAGGGTCGGGGCGAAGAGGATGGCCGCCCACGAGGAGATCTTCTTGAAGTCGTCACCCTCACACCGCTGACCTGCGAAAACCGGCAGTGTAGGCGGTCTGACCTGCGGGGATCGGTCTTTCCGAGCCTTTCACCTTGCTGCCCGTTTGTACGGCCGATCCTCCCCAGCCGCTCCCCAACGGGCCTCATTCTCCCCAGATTCTCCCCAGAAGCTGCTGCCAGGGAGGACGGATCGCCGCTGGCCAGGGCCTGATTCAAGCGTCGTGCCGAGCTACGCAACGTAGTGCAAGCGGGTCGGAGCGGGGGTGGCAGCCGCCTTCGCGGGGCGACGGCTTGACGAACCAATTCGATTCTCCCCCTCGGCTCCGTTCCGTCTGCCAGGCTCGGACACGTGACGTACGTAGTGACCGTAGACATCTGCATCTCGGAGGCAACTCCGGAGATGGACCCGCTGCAGCGTGCCGGGGCCGTCGCGCTGATCGAGAGCGGCTTCGCCTCGGTCGACGGCATCGACGGGCCGGACGGCATGGAGGTCGAACTCCTCGACACGATCGTGGGCGTGTATCCGGGCGGGGCACTGCTCAAGGTGTTCGTCGACGCCGAGGCGCTCGAATTCGCGGAGGGCGCCGTCCGGGACGTCGTGAGCGAAGTGCTTCGACGCTCCGAGCTGCTCGTGGATTGGACGGTCGAGCGGTGCGAAGTCGAACTGCACCCTGAGCTCACCCAGGAGAGCCTCGCCGCCGCCGACGGCCCGGACGGCCCGCCGGACGACCCCGCGGCCCGCAAAGCCCGTCATGCCGAGCCGACCGCAGCAGCCGAAGGAGGCGAGTACGACGCGCGAGCGAAGGCCGAGGAAGTGCGCGCCCGGATGCTCGTGCTGGCGGATGAGCTGCGTTCCTTTCCACCAGTGATGTTCGGTGTGCAGGGCGACCATGGGGAGGAGGACGGCGACGACTACGGCTTCGCAGTCGCGCCCGAGGACGCCACGCTGGCCGCCGGCGCACTGATCTACGCCACCGAGGTTTTGATCGACGAGCTGTTCGAGGTGCACATCCTGGAACAGGAGGACACCAACGTCGGAGAGTGCGACGGCCCGCTGTGGCACCTGGAGGACCTGCCCGACAGGTACGTCCTTCAGTACGACACCCGCTTCGCCCGCCGCTTCCTGGTGACCGTGATCGCCATGACCACCCGCTTCACGGACGGAGTTTCGGCCAGCTGAGTTGTGTTGCCGAGGAACTGGCCTTGAGGCTGCTCTTGAACCAGACGACCGTCAACCTGGAGTTGTTCGGGCTGCTCGACGACGGCGTCTCGACCGCCCTGGAGATGTTCGCCGACAACGTCTACGAGGACATGGACCACGAGTGGCTGTACGACGGTTCGATGGACGGGATCGACGAGGGTGCGGTGGGCTCGGCCCTCGGCATCGCACCCATGGCGTTCGGCGCCTGGTTCACACCATTCAACCCCGGTAGGCACGTGCACCCATCGGCTGCAGACGAATCGGACACGGCCGCCGCAGCGTGATCCTCACCCCCATGGCCACACACGGCGGTGCTGTGGAGCCCCTTCAAGGAGCCCCACCAGGCAAGAGTCACTTGATGATGTTCTGGACCCTAAGGGCTCGCCGAGAATCACCATGCCGACTTGATCCTTGTGGGGCTGTTGGTGATGAACGCGGCGACGTCGGCGGGTGTGCGGAACTGTGCTGTCGAGGGTGGTGGTGTGGCCGTTCTCGGCGAAGAGGGCTGGACTCGGGGAACGGCCCTGGTGCTGCCGTTGACTCCGAATAGCTGGGCGATCATGTCTCGGGTGCCGAGTTTGCGCAGGTAGAGCACGGTGGCCAAGGACTCTGTCGGCGGTGGTCAGCTTGTCCTTGGCGCTGACGCAGCGAGCCTGGATGTGGCCTCCTCTTCGCTGCTGAGACCGCTCGCGCTCACGTAGCTCATCGAGTCTCTGGGACGGCTGGTCGACGAGTGCGTACAGCGCCAGCTCGGTCATGCCGGTCAGTTCCAGATGTCATGGTCGGTGCCGACGCCGTTTGTTGCTGCTGTCAAGAACGGTGACCTCGCCGCCTGAGTCGCCCTGGTGGCCCAGACAGTGCTGCCCCCGTCCGGGACGGGGGCAGCTGACTGCGGACCAGTCAGGTACGGGTATTCGTGAGATGCGGGCCGATATAGCCCACGTACACGCGGCCCGTGTTCGGGCCGTCGTCGTAGAAGTAGAGGCGGGGTGCGACGGTGTTGCCGCCGCCGATGCGTAGGTGCGCCTCCATGTAGAGCTGGCCGGACGGGTCAACAGTGGTAGGAACCGGGAAGGTCCGCTGCTTGCGCCAGCTGCCACGGTTGCCCACCGAGTCCGACTCCTTCATCTTCACCTTGCCGGCCGAGAAGGGATATACGCCGGTCGGCGGCTTGGTACACCAGGAGCGGAAGTCGCCACCAGCGGTTCCGTCGGCCGATGCCGCAGCAAAGTCCTGCAGGGCCAGCAGCGCGTCCCAGGCCGTTTCGACCCAGTTGCCTACGGACTGGTCGTCCAGCTCGCTGGTGATCTTTGCGTTCCCCGTGAACACCAGGTCCGGTAGCTCCGCCATCCTGCCGAGAAGCTCTTCAAAGGAAGTCGGATGGTTGGCGGGTTCATCGGCGGGGGAATGAGCCAGTTCGTACTGTCCGGCCTGCTCCAGGCGAATTTGGAGGGCGCGTACCTCACGTCGCGCTCGACGCAGTTCAGTATCCAGGTCGTCGTTCTCGCGGATCAGCTCGTACTCGCGATCCGAAGTCCCCTTCAGCTCGCTGCGCAGGTCGCTGATCTCGTCTGCATGCGCCGTCTCCGTCTGCTCAGCCTCGGTGAGCATAGAGATGAGCGTCTGATTCTCGGCTCGGAGCTTTTCGACCTCCGAACCCTGGGTTGCAGGGCGAGGGCGGGTGCGCTGAATCGGGAGGGTATCGAGTGCGGCGGGCAGGGGCTGGCGCAAGGCTAGGCGCTGGGGTAGTGAAGCGAGCAGGGAAGCAGCCCGCCGCGGGTTCGCCTCGACGGTGGACCGGGACATCACAGGGTGACGATGAGCGTCGGGCTTCCAGGCAAGATCGATGCCCGGGAGGTAGGTGCGGATACCGCCGAGGAAGACCGGGTGGTATTCCAACGCCCTGTTGAACGCCGACTGCGCCTCGGGCGTGAGCACGTACAGGATCGCGAGTCCGGGAAGGAAAGCGAAGGCCTTCTCGATGACACCTTCGGTCCAGGCAGCGGTGTCCTGGCCATACGGAATGGTCGCGACGACGATCGGCAGGCGGCGATCTTCGTCGCACAGCTCCTCGATGACCTCGTCTACATCGTCCGGCTCGATGAAGGCAAGCGATGCGTCGACCGCTGCCATGCCGTCCTGGGCATCGAGCGAGTTGAGCAGGAGCTTGGCGAGGTTGGGTGTGTTGGCGCGCTTGGGCTGAAGCTCGGCGGAGGCGGGCCGGTGCTCGATGTCGACCTGGAGCCATGTCCGGCGGTCGTCTTCACGATGGTCGGCGCGGACGACCAGGCTGGACTGCCAGGTGCCCTCGTTGCCGGGCCTGGTCTCGCGCAACCGCCATCGGGTGTAAGCGCCGTCCCGGCCCGAAGCGACGTCGTGGTCCAGCGTTACGTTGGGCCCGATTTCGTTGCGGCCCTCGTCGAGGGCGGATGTGTCGTAACGCTTGTCGGCTAGCCAGTCGTACAGCTGGCGCTCGGCGTTGGCGGAGGTGGCGACGTAATCCTGCGTGGTCGATATGACCATGCGGTAGCTGCGAGGTTCCATGGGCTTCCCGGGTGAGCTCGGAGCGGGGCGGGACGCGGTGCAACGGCCCGCCATCCGGAGGACGGATGGCGGGCCGTGTTGGTTGCGGAGTCAGGTGGAGTTGGTCCTGACGGGGTGGCGGGGTCCTCGGCCGGGGGGCGGGTCGAGGATGGTCTGGTATGCGGTGCCGCTCTTCTGGGCCTCGGCCATGCGGTCGTAGACGTCGAGGATGAGGTCCTTGGTGCGGTAGGTGCCGTAGGCGGCGATGTCTTTCCGTTTGACGATCGGGAACGTTTCCATCACGTGGTCGACGTCGCCGCGGGTGATGCCGTAGAGGTGGAAGAAGGCGGCGTCGAGCTCAGCGCGAAGAAGGGCACGGCGGTCGTTGTCCCATCTGAACGGGGGGCCAGAGAATCCTTGATCCTTAGCGAACGCCGCCAAGTCATAGGCCGTGTAGATGAGCTCAATTGTGCGATTTGCGACCCATGTCCATTGGTTCGACTGGGTGTCTCGGCTCCCGGTGTCCAGTTCCTCCGGGCGCGGCACCGGAAGTTGATACAGGTAGCCGAACGTCAGGTTGGTTCCTGCAATCTTCTGTCGAATCACGTAGTCGAAGATATGAGAAGAGAAGATTGCGTGGATAACTGGAGCAAAATCCGCTTGGCGGGGAAAAATGAGAGGGTTGCTGTGGCCAATCCCAACATAGGGCGGCGTTGAGCTAATCATCGTTCGCTCGTCCGAAGAGCGTGCGATGTTGCGCCAGCCGAGTAGCCAGCGGTGTGGCCAATTCCGGTCGCTGAGCCGCGAGGCGACGCCCATCTCATGGATGACGTTACCCTTCTTGTCCCGTTTCTCTGTCGGCACGTCGCACTCCGGCACCCAGTACCTCGGCATCGGCATGAAGTCCGGGTCGTCGTGCTGCTCCGACGTCAGACGCGGCAGCGTCCCCATGTTGGCCTGTGCCTCAGTCTGGCCCTCGTACGTGCCCAGCCGGTGGTCGAAGTGGTGAAGCATCTTCGCCTCGTACAGCGGGAGGTACCGCTGCCCGCCGCGCTCGAAGACGTTGCCCTTGAGCTCCCAGTTGTCATCCGTCAGCTGCTGGTGGGTGCGGAACAGATGGGAGTCGTTAGACATGTGGAACATCGTCATGAACGACAGGCCCCAGGGATTGCCGTTTGGGTCGCCCTCCCTGATCAGGACCGGGACCCGGCGGTAGATTCCGAGGGTGATCTCCGCATCGCGGCGGGAGCGGAACACCGGCAGGGTGCCTGTGTTGGGGTTCACGAGCAGAATCTCCTCCGGCGGCATCGCGAACCGCCGCTCCGGCAGGTCTTCCATGTACCGCGTACCGAAGGCGAACGAAGCCTCCCGTACGCGCACATCCCGGCCGCCCACCGTGAGCAGGCAGAACCGGACCGAGTGGTGAACGTCCCGGCTGAGGATGAAGGCCTCGTTCTCGAAGTCCAGGAAGGCTGCCAGGCGTGACGTGCGTACGAGGTCGGAGAAGAACGGCGCCGTCGTGGCGTCCGTGGCGATGCCCGTCGGCAGGACCAGGCCGAGGCGTCCGAGCGGGGCGACCGCGTGCGAGGCGTTCTCGGCGAACACCGCGTACGTGTTCACATCGCCTGCGCCGGCCAGCGGGAAGCGGCCCGAGTCCCGCAGCAGGTGGCTCGTGCCCTCGGCCAGCCGTTTGGCGGCGGCGAAATCCTCCGCTAGCTCGCGCTCGGCTGGCTCCTCGCTGGTGGCCAGAGCCGTGATGAGACGCTCACGGGCCGCTTTGTTCGCGGCCTTTGCGATGCCCTCGCTGCGCTGGGCGAAGAACTCCTGCTCCTGGAGCTTGACCCGCTCCCACGGAGGGTTGCCCAGCATGCACGAGAACCCACCGGCCCACCCGGTGCGCTCATCCAGAGACTCCGTGCCCTCCCCGTCCGGCACACGGAAGATCTCGGGGAACTCCAAGTGCCAGTGGAAGAAGTCGTACGCCTCCTGGAGGCGCACGATCTCGTCGGTCACACCGTCCGCCACCACCGTCGCGCCATCGCTCAGGTCGAGCAGCGACCTCGTCGTGATCGCGGAGACCGCGCCAGGGGCTTTTGTCCAGACGAACGCCGCGCACCATGCGTCGGCCAGTTCACGTGCCTTGATGTACTCCGGGGAGGTGGTCAGTTCGGCGTAGCGGTCGCGCTGCTCGTGGACTGCTTCCAGGGTGTCGGACGGGGCCGCGCTGATGCCGGACGTCTTACGCGCCAGGCCCGAGTTGGAGGCGCGAAGCGGTACGTCCCCGAAGAGTTCGCCCTGCATCACCCCGTGCTTGAGGTTCGCCAGCCAGGCCGCCCGCTCCTCCTTGTTGCGCTTCTTGAGCGCCGAGACCCACTTCCTGTCGTCGCCCTCGATCGGCTTGAACGCCTCGTCCGGCAGCCCGCCCGCCAGCAGCTTCGGCGTCGTGCCCAGCAGCCCGTTGCCGTGCCGGATGTGCGCGTCCAGGAACGTCAGGGGCTTGCCCGGGTCCAGTGCCTCGATCCACAGCGAGACCTTCGCCAGTTCCACGGCCATCGGGTTCAGGTCGACGCCGTAGATGCAGCGCCCGATCACATCCCGCAGGGCGTGCCGGACCTCCTCGACCGGCGGCTCCGGGTCGTCCGTACGCACCGCCGCCAGCCGCTTGGCGACGCGGCGGGCCGCCGCCACCAGGAAGTGGCCCGAGCCGCACGCCGGGTCGCAGACCGTCACGGCCAGCAGCGCCGCCTCCTGCTCCTCGCGGGTCGTACCGGACTTGACCGCTTCGTCTATCACCGGGTCGAGGGCCGAGTCCAGCAGGGACTCGATCAGCGAGGAGGGGGTGTAGTACGAACCCGTGGTCTTGCGCTCGTTGCCCGCCAGGGTCCGCAGCACGAACGAGTCGTCGTCGCCGCGCCGGGGGACAAGCTCCAGCAGGGACTCGTAGATGGAGCCGAGTTCCTCCGCGCCCAGGTGGCGGTAGTCGACCGGGCGGGGGCGGCCCAGCTTCTTGTCGTCGACCACCGACAGCGACCTGATCGCGGAGAACAGCTTCTCGTTGGACAGCTCCCAGTCGTTCAGGACTCGGTCCGTATCCGTTTCCTCGAACAGACCGCCCAGTGCCGGCAGACCGAGCTGTGGCAGTCCGCCCTCCCGGCCCAGGCCGTCCAGGACCAGCCGCAGCGCCTGCCACTGGTCGCCGTGCGGGCCGCCGCGCCTCCGGCCGGCCAGACGGCGCAGCTTCGCGGAGGAGAAATACCGCTCGTAGCGGTCACGGGCGTCCGGATCGGTGTCGGCCGGGATCAAGACGTCGCGGTCCTCCGCGACGAACAGGAAGAGCAGGCGGTACGCGAGGCGCAGCAGGGCGCGGTGCAGCTGCTCGACGGTCACCTCGCGCTGGTGGAGGAGCTCGCGGAGTTCACGGTTGGCGGGGTTCTTCATGAAGCCGGTGCCCAGGGTGACGAGTGCGCGCTCCACGCCCTCGCGCAGCTGCTCCAGTGCCCGCGTCCCACTGGCGACCGCCTCTGTACGCCACTGCTCCAGCCAGCAGTTCGCCGGTTTCGGTGCCTCTTCGCTTCCCTCCCCGCCCTGGACGTCGAAGCGGGACTGGTGCAGCAGCCGCCACAGCAGCTGGAAGTCGGAGAACCGGTCGCCGTCGAAGATGGCCTGGAGGTCGAACTCGACGTACGACGCGCCCACCAGGGAGCTGGAGTCGCGCAGCAGCCGCAGGACCCGGCCGTTGGTCAGCACGCCCCAGAGCGTGCCGGGGCCGCTGCGGTTGAGGTACTCCTGCATCATCGACTGCGGCGCCGACGCGGTGACACCCTGTGTCCGGGTGTCCAGCGCGGTGTTCCAGCCCAGCAGATGGACCGGGACATGCTCCCGGGCGTGGCTGACCGGGAAGTGCTTCTCGCCGTCCACGGACGGCAGCCCGCCCGCGGCGACGCCCGGCAGGTGGCCGAACTTCAGTTCTTCGAAGAGTGGCAGCAGCCAGAAGCGGCGCGTGATTCCGGTCGCCTGGACGCCCGCGTTGTCATGGGCGCCCTCCTTCTCCAGGGCGTCCTGGAGAGCGGTCCAGTTGCCGCGCAGTGCGGACCAGGAACGTTCGGCGGCGTCACGGACCGTGTCGCGCGGGCCGAAGAGGCGGTAGTCGGCCGGCTTGGAGCCGACCAGCTCTTTGCCGTCGGAGATCCGGGTCAGCATGTCGGCCGGCAGCAGGCCGCCGACCGTGACGACGGACGGGGTGACGGCGGTCTTGGCGAGGCTCATCGGCGGGCACCCTCAGTGGTCTCGGCCGGGGCGGCCGTCTCGGCATCGTCGTCCGGCAGGTATACGTACACGCCCAGGACATCGGGCCGGTCCTGGGGCGTGACCTTCAGGCCGCGGCGGGCCGCGCCCACCGCGCCGCGCACCCGGCGGTGGGAATCCAGGAGTCGTTCGGCGAGTTCGGTGCCGCGTGCGACCAGTGCGCCGTTGATCCTGTCGAGGCCGGAGATGATCCGGTCGGCGTGCGCAGTGGCCCGGTCCGGGTCAGTATTGCCGGTGGCACGCGCGTGCAGCAGTTCAGCGGACTCCTCCTCGCTCAGCCACTCGGGGTGCGCCGGGGAGCCCCGGAAGGCGAGTAGGCGGGCGTCCTCCGCGATCTGGTCACGGGTCTCGCCGGTGCGGGTCGGCAGCGCGAGCTGGAAGCGGTAGCGGACTAGCAGCAGGGTGGTCCGTTTCTTCACCGCGTTCGTGCGGACGACCCCGCAGCGGCGGGCCGGACGTTCCCAGCCGGGCAGCTTCGGGTCGAGCGCCGCGTCCAGCACGAACTGGGCGAGGGCGGCGACCGCCGGGTCGGTACGGCTCAGGGCCACCTCTCCGCGCGGGGCGACCGGAGTGTCGTGGAAGGGCACCGGGCGAGGGTGCTTGGGCCCCAGCACTGTGTGGAAGGCATCCTTCACAGCCAGCGGCAGGCCCTCCGTGCTCATGGTGAAGCCGTTCGGCTCACCGGGCAGCGGGCCGTCCTGGCCGCGCAGGGCGAGGAGTGCGGCGCGGGTGAACTCCCCTACCTCCTCTCCCGATCCGAGCGCGGCCCGCACCTCGGCCACCTCCCGCGCCACGTCCTCCTTCTTGACCGAGTGCTGGGCGTAGCGGGAGCGGGACGCCTTCTCCCGGTCGGCCGCGCTCTGCCACTTTGCGTGCAGGTCGTCGCGCTGCCCGGTGAGGCCCGAATCGGTGCCGAAGTCGAGTGTGAGCTGGTCGCCCTGGATGCCCTCGCCGCGCAGCAACAGGCCTTCCAGCACGGCCTGCATGACGTTGTCGGACTCGTCGGGCACGGGGACGGAGACCCCGGTGGCCTTGCGGATCCGGGCGTGCTTGCGGAGCAGGACGTCCAGCACGATGCCGTCGATGCCGTTGTCCGCCCCGTACAGGGTCACCGCGCGCACCACGTCGGTGCGCTGGCCGAACCGGTCCACACGCCCCTCGCGCTGTTCGTGGCGGGTGGGGTTCCAGGCCAGGTCGTAGTGGAGGACCGCGTCGAAGCTGTCCTGGAGGTTGACACCTTCGGACAGGCAGTCGGTGGCGACCAGGACCCGGCGCGGCGGGGGCGGATTGCCGTCCGGGTCCTCGGCGGTGAGCGCGGCGATGCGGGCGATGCGCTGGTCGGGGGAGAGCGTGCCGGTGATGGCCTCGACGGCGTGGGTCTTCTGGCCGCGCTTGGGGTTGAGAACGGCGTTCAGATGGTCGGCGACGTACTCGGCGGTGGGGATGAACCGGCAGAAGACGATCGGGTTGTAGCCGTCCTTCAGTAGCCCCTTGACCGTTTTCGTCAGCTGGGCGAGTTTGGCGTCCTTCGGGCCGGCCAGCGCCTGGGCCTGCCGGGCCATGGCGAGCAGGCGGCGGCGGGCGGACTTCTCGCTGCCGTCCGCGTCGGCGTCGGAAAGGTCCTCGTCGGAGAGGCCCTTGTCGTCCTCGGGAACGGGCGCGGTGAGCAGAGCGCCCGGTACCGCGTCCGCCGACTCCATCGTCTCGTCGCCGGCCGCGTCCATCACCGCCGCCCGGCCGATCGCGTCGGCCTCCTCCTCGCTGACCGCGTCCAGGTTAGCCGCGCGGGTACGCAGGGTCTGCGCGGCGGCGAGCGGTGAGGAGGCCAGCGAGCGCAGCAGTGCCAGCGCCGACCACCAGCGGATGCGCTGCTGCAGGCCGCCGGAGGAATCGCGTACGGTCTCGCGGGCGTAGGAGATGACCCGCTCCACCAGCTTCCGGTAGTCCTCGTGGAGGGCGTAGGAGACCTCAAGGGATTCGCGGTCGCGGGGGAAGATCGCGTCGTCGCGGAAGTCGTCCCGGATGTCGGCCCGGCGGCGCTGCACGAGGTAGCGGGCCAGTTCCTTGCGGCCCGTGTCGCGGTCCAGGCTGATGGACTCCAGCTTCGGGTTCAGCAGGCCCAGCAGATTGCGGAAGGGCTCTTCTTTGCCGCTGTGCGGGGTCGCGGTCACCAGCAGTAGATGCCGGGTGGGGTCGTCCGCGAGGCGGCGCAGGAGCTCGTAGCGGAGCTGACGCTGTCGCTTGCCCACACCGGTCGTGGTGTCGGAGACACAGGTGTGCGCCTCGTCGACGATCACCAGGTCGGGGCAGTTCTTGACGAAGTCGTCCCGGTGGCGGGGAGACTTGATGAAGTCGGTGGAGACGACGTAGTTGCGGTCCGGGCGGAACACCGAGCGCCCGTACAGCTGAGCCCGCTCCAGCCGCCCGATCGTCGACGCCAGCACCAGTTCCGCGTCGATGCCGAACTTGCCACGCAGCTCGCCCCGCCACTGCTCCGCCAGCGCCGGGCTGCACAGCACCACCAGGCCGCGGGCCTCGCCCTGGGCCAGTAGCTCGGCCGCGATCAAGCCCGACTCCACGGTCTTGCCGATGCCGACATCGTCCGCGATCAGCAGCCGCACCGTCTCCTGGCGGAGCGCCATCAGCAGGGGGACCAGCTGGTACGGACGAGGCTCCACGGAGATTCCGGCCAGTGAGCGGAACGGGCCCGCGGAGGAACGGAAGCCGATGCGCAGGGCGCTGCGCAGCAGCCGGGCCGCAGACTGGTCGCCGATGTCGTCCGGGCTCGGCGGGGCGAAGCTCGCCGGGCACACGGTCTCCAGGGCGGGCAGCACCCCGGCCACATCGTCGGCCGAGCCGCCCAGCGGACGCAGCACCAGCAGCTCGGAGGTGGACCCGGGTAGGACGACCCACTCCCTGCCACGGGCTTGGACCAGGGATCCCACCGCATAGTGCGGGGCGCCGGCCCGGCCGAGGCCGGTGGCGGCAGGGGCATGCGTCGTCATGAGGGACCTTCCATCACACATGGGGCGGGTGCGCTGTTCATTGTGCCGGGGCGTGGAGCGCGCGAAGTCAGGAGCTGCGGCCGGGGCCGAAGACACCCGGGTGGCGGGCCACGATCTCGGCCCAGTCGTCGTCGTACCGGAACCGGATCACGTCCCAGCCGACGTCGTAGAGGCGCTCCTCGGCCTCCTCGTCGCGGGTGGCCTGGTGCGCGTCGTCGTGGTGCGGACCGTCCACGAAGACCGCCACCGGTCCGTTCTTCAGCCGGTAGACGAAGTCCGGCTGGGCGTGGGCGCTGGTCACCAGGGTCTGTTCCGCGTCGGGGAGCTGGTGGCCGCGTGCCTTGAGGAAACCGACGAGGCCCTTCTCCAGCTCCGAGTCCGCGCCCTCCATCAGCTTCGCCGCGTGCTCGTCGCGGGTTGCGTCAGGGCGGGCTGCGACCGCATCGGCCGATGCGAAGCGCAGCAGCAGGTCCCTTACCTGGTGGCGGTCGATCAGGTTGTGGACCCGCTGGTTGCCGAACGACAGCAGGCAGTCGTAGCAGCCCAGTTCGCAGCGGTCGCCGCCGGCGCTCGCATCCGTGCCGTCCGGCTCGAAGTGGGCGATCTCCAGCGCCTTGGCGGCGGCACGGCGCAAGGCGTCCGGCTCGGCCTGGAGGCGGCGCAGCACGCCCGCTCCGCCCTCCGCGCTCTCGTAGAACAGGATCCGGTCGCGCGGACCGTCCTCCGGCGGCAACTGCTCGCTGTCCAGCTCGGAGTCCTCCAGCTGGAAGGTGGCCTCGATGCCGCGCTCCAGGGCGTACTGGAGGGTGACGGCCACCTGCTCGGGGACGCTCTCGGCGAGCTTCAGCACCAGGATGTTGCGGCTGTCCTGGACGTAGGGGATGACGCGCTGCTTGCGCGGCACGTCCTCCGCCTTGTCGAGGCCGTCCTGCTCCTCGCTGGTCTCGCGGCCCGGTTTGTCGGCGCCCTTCTTCGCGTCCAGCCAGCGGCCCTCGACGGTGTCGAGCCAGAATCCGTACTCGTGGTTGCGGACGCTGCGTCGGTAGCCGAGATTGGTCAGCCGGACGGTGGCGCTGTCGCCGTATGCGAGGGTGGCGAGCTCTCCAGCGGGATCGGTGACCTCGGCGGTCAGCTGGCGCAGCCGCTCCGCATCACCAGCGAAGGCGTACGAGACCTCCACGGCGTAGCCGGCGCGCAGTCGCTCCTCCTCATCCGAGGAGATCCGGTCGCGGCGCTTGGTGAAGACCGTGTGCAGTTGCAGCAGCCCGAGCCGCTTGGGGCCGAGCTCCTGGTTGCACACCAGGCAGACGTCCCGGCGGTCCTCGGGCAGATGCAGATAGCCGCAGTGCCCGCAGCGCGCGGCCTCGTCGGTGTTGAGGTCGCCGGTGGAATCGGTGGGCAGCTGGATACGGTCCACCTGGTAGCGGCTGCCCTCGTGGTAGATCAGCGCGCCGGGGCCGAACTCGCGGATTGCGATAAAGCGGGAGCGCTGGAGGAAGTCGCCGTCACGCCCGCCGCGCGAAGTGCGTCCGGTGCCCGGGATGAAGGCGGCCAGCGGAAGCCGGGGGAAGGAGTAGCCGGGCAGGAACCCCTCGGAGGCGAAGTAGCGGTACGGGGTGAAGTCGGAGAGCACCGTGCCGGAGCCACGCTCCTCGTTCTTCAGCAGTTTCAGCTGTGTCTCCGCCTGGGCGCGGCGCCGCTTGGCCTGCTCGGACGCGTCCCGGTTCAGGGTGTGGTCGAGAATGCGCTTGTGCTGTACGGCCCGCTCCTGGAGCGCCTTCTCGTACAGACTCCGCCACCGGCCGAGCGCCCGGTCGAAGGCCTTCGGCGCGTCTTGGACCTGCCGCTCCAGCCAGTGCGCGTCCCACCAGGCGGTCTCCTCGAAGTCCTTCACGGCGTGCCCGAGGACCGCGGTGGCCCGTCGCAGGGCACGTCCCTTGGCCCCTGCGTCGCCGGTCTGCTCGATGACCGTCGGCAGCAGCCGGAGGGACGGCTCGTCACCGTCGGCGTCCAGCAGCTCGGGAATGCTGCGTCCCAGCGGCAGCCCGGTCTCGGCCAGCCAGAGGGCGTGCACATGGGAACGGATGAGGTCCTCGTTGGCGAGGTCGAGGCGAGGAGCCGCGACCGACCCCGACACCATCTCGTCCGAGCGCTTGAAGTAGTACTGGTCGTGGCTGTTGCCGGTCGCGCAGTACGTGGTGACCAACGCGGGCTGCCCCGATCGGCCCGCGCGGCCGCTGCGCTGTGCGTAATTCGCCGGTGTGGGCGGCACATTGCGCAGGCCGACCGCGTTGAGGCTCGCGATGTCGACACCCAGCTCCATCGTGGGGGAGCAGTACAGCAGCGGCAGCGGCACGCCCTTGCGGAAGTCGTCCTCCCGCTCCTCACGTACCCGGGCCGGGACCTGAGCGGTGTGCTCACGGGCGATCATCCCGGCGAAGGTGGCGGATACCTCCTTGTACAACTTCTTGAAGAAGGGGTTGGCCCGTGGACCGGTGTCCTTGCCGAACGTGCGGCGCAACCGGTCAGGTGCTCCGAACTCGTCGTCCCTCGCGGTCCAGACGAACGTCGTCGAGTTGATGCGGTACCCGGGGAAGCCGCCGCCATCCCGGGCGTCCACCGCCTCGGTGAGCAGCCCGGCGTCGCTGAGCACGGTCAGCATGTCGCGAATGATCTGCTGTGATTCGTCCAGCCCGATCTCATGACCCCAGCCGGGGAACTGGCCCACCCGGCGCAGGAACCGGCCGAAGCCGCCGCGGCCGGTCAGCGTCAACTCACCGCGTGCGCGCCCGGGGCGTCCGGCGCGCGGGAAGGCGATTCCGGTGGGCGGAGGGGTGCGCTCGGTCTCGGCCAGCCCCCACGGGTCCACCAGCAGCTGCGAGAGCTTGCGCATCTCGTCGAAGCCGGCGACCGTGAAGTACGGCACGTCGATGGCACGCACCCGGCGCAGCTCGTCCAGCAGGATCCGGCACAGTTCGGCGCGCTTTTCCGGGGAGGCGCCGCGCAGCGGTCCCGCCGCCTGCTCCCAGAGGTCGTCACGCACGCAGAGTTCGTCCATGTCCGCGTAGTCGATGCGGAGCAGGCCCGTCTGCTCCAGGTTGGGCATGGTGATCCGCCAGCCGCGTTCGAGGTCCAGGTAAAGGCGGTACGCGACGACCTCGCGCAGCGCGCGCAGGGTACGGGCGGCCTGACTCGTGAGTTCGCGCGGGTTGGCCGAGTACTCGGCGGGCGCCAGCCCGAGATGGTGGACGACCCGCTCGGCGACCTGCTCATGGCTCAGCCCGTCCGGCGCCTCGCTCATCGCTCGGTACAGGGCTCCGCGCAACTGGGTCACCTGGACGAAGTCGTTGAAGTGCCCGGCTTGCAGGCTGGCGTCCTGCCGGTTGTCGACGAAGGTGAGCAACTTGCGTGCGTCCGCGCCCAGTTCCGTCTCGGGCACGGATTTCAGACTGCGCACGATGCTCGCGCTGATCATGGAGGTGGCCGAGGAGCGGCCCTCCTGTTCGAGAGTGAGCAGCTTGCCGAAGTCGCTGCCGCGCACCGACTCGTAGCTGACCCCGCAGTCGTCGCTGACGCAGAACATGAACGGCATCGGCAGGAACGCCGCGTACAGGCCCTGTCCGCGGTCCACGGCCCGGCCGTCGGCGGTGACCCAGACGGGCTGCGGGGCGCGCTTGGTGCGGCTGGCGATCAGGGAGGGCACGCCGGTCTTGGGGTCGGGAGCCAGCCAGCTGTCCGGGAAGCGCTGGTCGTCGATCGCCTTGCCGGACTGCTCGGGCCAAGGGAAGAGCGAGCTGATGTAGAGGTAGCCGTTGTCCTCGTCGCCCTCCCGGCGGTCGCGGAAGAACGTGCTGCCGTCGGCGCGAGACTCTCGGGCCACCGCCAGGTACTCCTGGCCGCACTCGCGGCAGAACGACAGAGGGAGGAGGACCTTGTCCTGGTGGCCGGGCACCCGCTGCTGGTAGCTGCGGCCGATGTGACGGGTGTCCTCGTCTTCCAGGGAGACGTACACCGTGTCGCCCTTGGAGAGGAACTGGTGCAACCGGAAGGCGAACAAGGGCCGCCCCGTGACGGGGTCCTTGGCCTGGGAGCCGGCCCGCAGTGTGTCGCGGATGGCGGTCAGACATCCCTCGTACGGCTGGAGGGTACGGTCGGACAGCTTCTTGGCGGCGCGTTCCACAGTGGTGGGCCGGGCCCGTACGAGCCGGCCGTCGTCCGCTCCGCCACGCAGGGTGTGCAGGCCGAACTCGGTTTCGATCCAGGCGGCGAGCGGGTCGGAGGCAAGGTCCGTGTGATCGGTCGACGGCTTGTTGTCGTGCACGCGAGCCGCCAGCAATTCGTCCGACGCGACGTCGGCGACGGTGGCCCGCACGAGGGTTTCTCCCACCACCCGGTCCGGGGAGACCGTGGTGTCGAACAGGGTGGTGGCCACCTCGGCGACCGCGCGCCGCTGGTCGGCGAGGGTGCCGCCGGATGCCATGGTGGCGGAGGTGCCGACGCACTGTAGGGCCGGGGCCTGGCAGGCGTCACGCACCCGGCGCACCAGCAGGGCGACGTCCGCGCCCTGCCGGCCCCGGTAGGTGTGGAGTTCGTCGAGGACCAGGAACTTCAGGCCCTTGGCTGCCCGGATGAGTCCCTTGCGTTCACGGGGGCGGGTGAGCATCAGTTCCAGCATCACGTAATTGGTGAGCAGGATGTCCGGCGGGTTGTCCATGATCCTCGCGCGCTCGGCCTCGTCCTCCTGGCCCGTGTAGCGGGCGAAGGTCACGGGCTCATGGCCCTCGCCGTAGCCGTGGCTCAGGAACTTCTGCAGTTCCAGCTTCTGGCTGTTGGCCAGGGCGTTCATCGGGTACACGATGATCGCCTGCACCCCGGTCGCGCCCTCTTCGCGACCGCGCAGTACTCGGTCGACGATGGGGACGATGTAGCCCATGCTCTTGCCGGACCCGGTGCCTGTGGTCAGCACGTACGACTCGCCGGAGCGGGCGGCCTCGATCGCGTCACGCTGGTGCTGGTGGAAGGTGACCGGACGACCCTCGAAGGAGTCTTCCTTCTTACCTGTCCGGAAGATCAAGTCGCACTCGGGGTGCAGGAGCCCGCCTTCACGGGACAACTCGGTGACCGTGCCACCGGAGGCGAAGCTCGGATTGAGGGACAGCCAGGGATCGGGCCATTGAGCGCCGGCCTTCAAGGTGTCGGCGACACCGGACCTGATCTTGTCGTTCTTGATGACGACCGAACCCGAAGTGAATTCCTGATAGTCCGTGATCAACTGCTGGTGCACCTTGAAGACGTCCACAGAACCTCACTCGCTCCCCGTTGACCCGCGTTTCGCCACCGTACTGGTTGAGGCAGGCGGGTCGACCTTGATCAGACGACCTCCTCATGACATCAGAAGTTGTGAACTCAGTCAACGCACATCTAGTCGGGGAATGCGAGTCAGCCTGGTTCCGCTCGGTGGCCGCCAGTGGCACACTCGGTGATCACGCGAGTGCGGCCGGGCCTGCGTGCCGGCGTATGTGCGGAGGGGGAGGGGTATGGACATCGGGACGGTCATTGCCAAGCGCTACCGCATCAAGAGCGCACTCGGCCGTGGCGGGATGGGCCAGGTGTGGATGGCCCAGGATGAACACCTCAAACGTGATGTCGCGGTGAAGACCATGACTCCCTCACCCTCGCTTACACCGGCGCAGGCCGACGCCGACGCGGCGCGCTTCGAGCGGGAGGCGCGGGCGGTAGCGCGACTCGATCACACCGGACTCGCTGCCGTGTACGACATGGGCGTCGAAGCGGGTACGCACTATCTCGTCATGCAATACGTGCAGGGCACCGACCTCGGGGATCACATCGCCGAACAGGAGCGGCTGAGTGTGGAGGAGGCGGCGGCCATCGCCGTGCAGATCTGCTCCGTTCTCGCCACCGCCCACGCACGCCACATCGTGCACCGTGACCTGAAGCCCGGGAACATTCGTATCCGCACCGACGGCGTGGTCAAGGTCCTCGACTTCGGGGTGGCGGCGGTGCTCGACCCCGGCACGGCGAAGCTCACCACCACAGGAGAGCGGCTCGGAACCTGGCAGTACATGGCGCCCGAACAGGTCAAGGGGGCCGCGGTGGACCGGCGTACCGATCTGTACGCGCTCGGCTGCTTGCTGCACGAAATGGTCACAGGCGAGCCGGTGTTCAGTGACGACTCGCCCCTCCTCGTGCCCAGTCTGCACAGCGAGGCCGCGCCCACGCCGCTGCGGGAGCTTGCGCCGGACGTGCCGGAGGAATTCGAGACCCTGGTCCTGGATCTGCTCGCCAAGGACCCAGCCGCCAGGCCGCCGCACGTCGGTGAGGTGTACCGGCGGCTCGCCCCGTGGCTTCCCGCCACGGGGGACCCGACGCAGGCGCTCGCGCCCTGGGCCGAGGTCGATCCGCGGCGTCCATTCCGGCACCCCATGGCACCCGACGCGCGGCCCGTCCGCCAGTGGGCCAAGGAGGCGGACGGGGCGCCGTAGCAGGCTACTGCCCAGCTACCGGCGTCGAAGGGTCGAACAGCGACAACTGGATCTGCTCGTCCTCGGGCTCCGGCTCGTTCGCCAGGCCCGGGGCAGCCGCCGTGTCCGGGTCCGCGTCGGCCGCCGGCTCCGCGGCCGTATCTGTGACCTCCTCGCTGCGGGTCGGCAGGACGTACTCCTGGGCCAGGCCCGCCAGGTGGAGGGGTAGAGGCAGGCTCAGGGCGTCCGGCAGGTCCGGGGCCTGTCGCAGCTGGTGGACGGCCAGGGCCAGAGCCTCGGGCTCGTCGCCGTCCTGCATGTGGCAGCCCAGCACTGCCAGCTCCACGAGCCCCGGGTTCCAGGCCGCCTCACCGGTGTCGATCGTCAGCTTGCCTTTGGTGTTCACCCGGGGGGCAAGCTTGTCGGCGGCCACCGACAGCTTGAACGTGCGGGCCTTGGGAGTCGTCGACCAGAAGACACGAGCCGTCTCGGGATCGGCCGACGGGCCGGTCCACAGATGGGCGGCAAGGCCGTTCGCGCCGTCCGGGTTCACACCCCACCACTGAGCCGTCTCGCGACCACGCGCCGTCCGTACCCGCACCAGCCGGAGGTCCGGGTCCAGCCGGCGGGCCGGGGCATGACCGCCCCGAAACTTGTCAGCGACCACCTTGCCGTCCTGCAGCCACGCCCAGTGCGAGCGCATGTTCTGCGCGTGCGCCAGCAGCAGTGTCGGCTTGCCCCGCACCGAGCGCAGCACCTTCTCCAGCCACTCCTCGGCATCCCGGCGCTGCTGGGCCATGTCCGCCCACCACGACGGACGGCCCACAGGGGCGTCGCCGGCCCGCGGGCCGGGCACTGGTGCCCTCGGGACCTCTGCGCGGCGGGTCAGCTGGAGCAGCATCACCGGATAGGGCACCCAGGTCCTCGCATCGCCGTCCCAGCCCTCCACCCGGGCGCCGCCATCCCCGGCAGGGTCCGGTGTGACCAGCACGGCGACCGGTACGTGCCCCGCCCAACGCGTGCGGCTGCGCGCGTTCTTGCGGACCATCCACACCGCCAGATAGCGCAGGTCGCGGGGCAGCTTCTCGCCGAGGCTGTGCTCGGGGTGGACGCGCACCCCCAGCTGCCGCAGCCCGTCGTCCCAGGCCTTGGCGGCCCGGAAGCCGATGTTCTTTTCGCTGTTGTAGCCCTTCACCCTCTTAGGGACGGCCAGGAACTGGGTCAGCACCCCGGCATCCGCGCAGCCCAGCCGCAGCGCGAACTTCGGATCGTGGGCGGCGGAGGAGAAGTCCTTGGCCCGGTCGATCTCCACCAGGGCCAATGCGGGGACGGTGGACGGGCAGTCCTTGGCGATGAAGTCCGCTACCTGGAGACGGCGGGTGGCCACCGCGGTCGACACCGCCTCCCGCGAGTGCCGGGCCCCGTCGGGCAGCGGAAGATCGCCGCCGAGCGAACCGGTCAGCTTGAGGCAGCGCAGTCGTACCGTCAGTTCCGGCATCCGCCACTCCAGCACCGCCGGACCGTGCTCATAGCCTTCCGGTGCGGCCGGAGCGCCGCCGTCACCCTTCAGATCGAGGTGGGCGGCGAGCGCGGCGATCGCGGTGTCCCGCAGCACCGGTGTCTGCCACAGCAACCGGGCTTCCACGACAGGCAGTTCACCACTCACGGTGTCCGGTGAGAGGTGGCGCAGCGCGAGGGCGGCTCCCTTCCTGCGGGCATCCGCCCTCTCGCGCTCCGCGGTTGCCTTCTGCACTGCCCCGGACGGCTCCTGACGTGGGTTGGCCGGAGTGCTGTGAGAGAGCCGGGTGCGTACAAGCGCGGGCGTCGGGCGCAGCTCGGCGGGCAGGGCCTTCTCGGCCCACTCGGTGATACGGGACCGCTGGTCGGACATCAGACCGGCGCCCACCTCGTGCGAGCCCATCGCAGTGCTGTACACCACGGCGGCGCGCATTCCGTCCCGAATCCACTCCGACGGGGAGGTCAGAAGCCCTTCGGCACTCGGGAGAGGCTCGCTGAGGGAGATGTTCCGCAGGATTCCGGCGGGGCCGCCGCCCACCCAGTCATAGCCGCTCGGACCCCACACCAGCCGGGCCACGGCGAACCGGTCGCTCGCCGGCGCTCCCGGGAGCCACGGTACGGGCGGCCGCAGCAGCACGGTCGTACGGCGACCGTACGGGAGGTGCAGTCGGCCCGACTTGGCGCCTGTCCGGGTCGCGTACCGGCGGATCTGCGTGTGTAGGTGGAACCGCGGCAGCGGGTCGAACGGCACCGTCTGGAGCGTGATGTTGAGGACCACGGAGAACCACTCGGTGCCTCGTGCCCCCTCATGGGGGAGAGCCTGCGACACCAGCTCGGCGCCGCGGTCCCGCGGACCCCGCGGCATGGCCCGGAAGTGCAGCCTGCCCGCTCCGAAGTCGTACGGCTCCAAGTCGAGAATGCGCCGGGCCAGCCAGTCGGTCGTCAGCTGGAACTGCCGGGAGTCCGGGGCTGCGGTGTCTCCGTCGGTCACCGGGCAGCGCAGCAGCTCGACTTCGACATCGTCCTGCCACTGCGGCGGCTGCTCGTGGAGCAGAGCCCGGGTGTCCTTCATCAGATCGCGATACTCGGGTTCCGGCCGCAGGTCGCGCAGCCAGGCGCCGAGCAGCCCCTGGAGCGCGCCGGGGGGCAGGGGGTCGGGCACTCCCTCGGGTGCGTACAGCCAGAAGTCCGGTCCTTCACCCCGGTGGCCCGACGGTCGGGGCCGCACTAGTAGGTCCGGGGCGAGCGTCTGGAGCACCTGGTCCATACGGAAGGTGGGGACGGTCTCCCACTGCTTCTCACGGCCCGCGTTGCACAGGGCGAGCAGTGGCCCGCGCCACGCTTCGGGAAAGGCCAGGGCGCGGTAGCGCGCGACGACCGAGGCATCGGGGGTGGACGGCAGCCAGGAGGCGATTCGGATGGCGTCGTATCGATGGACCATGACGATCTCCTTGTACCAGTCAAGTGGTGTGGTGGGTGATGTCTCGCAGCGCCGTGTAGAGCGGTGCGTACAGCAGACGAGCTACAGCGGGGTCGGCGGGATCGGGGCAGGTGGGAAGAGAGGCTCCAGCTTCGAAGTACGGGGCGAGGATGTCCCGCATGCCGGTGAGCAGGCCGTCCTCGACGGGTAGCTGCCGCGCTTGTACGCCGGGCGCGAGCGCCCGAGCGGTCTGCGGTGCGAAGCGCGCGTCGACAAATACCACCCGGGCGGGAACGCCACCACGTACCAGTCGGCCGATGACCTGCCAGATGGTCACCAACTGGTCCCAGGTGAAGGACCGCCTCTCGCGCTCGGACAGCTGCGAGTAGACGTAGCGGCGGGCCAGCAGCCTGCGCCACTCGGCTCGTGCCACATGACGGAAGGCGAGACCGGCCGCATCCAGGTTCTCCGCGCCTCCTGCAAGTTGGCCGAACGTGCCCTGTTCCAGTCCGGGTTCGTCCCGTACGAAGCGACTCGCCCAGTCGTTGATCGCGAACACGGCGAGTGAGAGGTCGTCCGGGCGGGGGTGCGGGCGGGCGAGGAACAGCGCGGTACCGAAGGCCGCGTTGCGTTGTGCGTTGAGGATGTTGTGGCCCCGTTCGACTGCCATCAGCGGAGCCACCAGGATTTCCGCGCTGCGGTCCTCGGCGAACGAGGCGAGGTCGCCGCGGCGCAGCACGGTGACCGGTCCGGCTTCCGTTGTCGGGCCTGAACCGCGTACCGCCTGTTCCAGGTCGGCATCGTCGGCCACGAGTACGCGGACTCGGCCGTGCCAGCGCTCCATACCGTGCAGGACCTCCGCCGCGGTGTTCGCTTCCTTGTAGCTGCCGACGAGCAGGATCGCCCTTCTGCGACGGACGTCAGCCACCTTCGCCAGCTCCTGTTCCAGTGGGCTCGGCGCGCCGCCACGGCCCGGGGATGCGAGACGGCTCACGAGCGCTCGCGCCGCCGCCGGACGGGCTTTGGGGTCGGTGCCGGACAGGCTCATTGGCCGGCCCTCGTCGTCGTACAGGAAGTGCGTGGTGAAAACGGATTCTCCGACCGCTTCCAGTGAACGCTCGGAGGGCTTGAGGACCGCTCCCACGGGTGCGAGCAGATGAGCGCGGGTGGACGTCCCCGCCCAGCTGGTACCCGACATGAGAACCACGTGCGGCCCCCGCTGCCCGGCACCCGGATCGGCGCCCACCTCGTGCAGGGAGAGCAGTAGCTCACGGCCGATTCCCGCACAACGGAAGAAGCGCAGGGTGCCACTGTGGCGGCCGTCGTCATCTCGCTCCCGCTCGTCCGGCAGGTACTGGAATCCCAGGACGTTGCCCATCGGGGCCTCCGGGACGAGCGGCGCATAGTCGAGTGGGGGGCGGCGGGAGAGTTCATTGCCGGTCGAGTCGAGATGCAGGGCAGCCTCCACCTGAGGCCACAGGAACACCAGCCGGTCGAGGCGCTGGTTCAGCGCGCTCAGCAGCAGCATGAACTCCAGGCGGCGTGCCGTCAGATCGAGCCAGGTTGCATCCGATGTCCGCGCTGCGGCGGGGGTCCGGGCGAGCAGGGGACGCAGCATCGTCAGCACTCGGCCACGGGTCTCCGACGCGGACAGCGTGGTTAGAAGGTCGTGGGCCAGCCGAATCAGGTCGTCGGTCTCATCGTGGTACGGGCCGTGCCCCCCCAGTGGATCGTCGCGGAAGACATCGAAGAGCCCCGTCAGTTCCTTGCGCACGGCATTGGCCTCCCGGCCGGCCGATTCAGCCTCGGGTACGTCGTCCTCGTACGCCTCGTACAGCTCCGATTCGGTCGGCACGCCATCGGGCTCTCCCGCTGCGCCGTCGGCCGGGAACCAGTCGCGGAACAACTTCTCCTGGAGGGTCCACGGGCTGAAGTACTCGATATCCGCCCACTCGCGCAGTTCGCCGTCCGAGATCAGCAGCTTGTACAGCCGGTCCGTCGCCGAGTGCGCCACAGTAAGCGAGGCTGACCAGCGTTCGATCTCCTGGTCGGTGAGCGGCAGCCTGCCCTGCTTGGACAGCTCCTCGATGCGGTGGGTCTGCACCTGGTCCAGCCAGGAGTCGATACCGGGGGAGACCAGCGTCGCGGACGGGGCGAAGATCTCGTCCAGCTTCATCTGGACCGAGTCGGCCTCGTCCACGATGATGATGTCGCTCCGCAGGCAGGCCAGTTCAAGATGACGCAATCGCTCATCACCCAGGTGGCGGGGAACCGAGGACTGCACCAGGCTCGCCGGATTCGCCACCCAGATCAGGGAGTCCACCAGATCCCGGGCCGATTGGTGGCGCGGACACGCGTGCCACACGGGACAGCCGTGCGCGGTGCCCTTCTTCTCGGCCGGACGGGTGTCCGGAGTAGCGTGTTCCTGCCTGCCTGGGCGGTAGGGCTCCGGAAGGGCCGTGGCCCCGGGATCCTCGACGCGCTTCTGCTTCTCCGGGTAGAGAGAGGCGCACGGGGCATCGGCGTACCGAAGCGGCTCTACCGCCTCGGTGCCGCGCAAGGCATCCAGTACGCACACCGTGCTGAGGTCGTCGAAGCCGGGGGCGTCGTGATCGAGGAGGTTTCCGAGGCCACGGGCGGCGAGCCTGCGGTGCAGGCGCTGCACATGTGTCTGCCGGGTGGTGAGGCCCAGTACAGGAGTCGCGGACAGATCGAGGTCGCGCAGCAGCGCACTAAGCCGCAGCTGCTCGGCCACGTCGCCGACGACGAGCGTCGTCCGCAGACCCCGGCGGGCGCCCCACACGGCGATGACGGTCATCAGGGTCGACTTTCCGGCGCCGACCATGCCGGCCAGGTGTAGCAGTCCGTCCAGGTGCATGGTCTCGGAGTCGTTGAAGGCGAAGCCATCAGCCGTGCGCGGGGCGATGCGCAATTCCTCCAGACGCTTCTGCCAGTGGCCAGGGCTCTCCACCCCCGCCGCGCGCTCTTGTCCATCCATCCACCGTGCCGTGTCGGCGAGTTCGTGCCGAGTAAGGGTGAGCGGCCTCCCTCCACCGGGGCGCCCTCGCTCCGGCCGGTGACCAGGCACGGGCTCCGGCCGCATGCGTTCGGGAAGGGTGACAGAGGTGGGGCGCCGCCAGGCGAGGAAGGTGGACCGGCCAGACGGAGCCAGCGGCAGTTCCTTGCGGGCGAGTGGGGGCAATGCGCCCAGCGCGGCGTCGTACACCGTGAACCGGTCCGAGGCGATGACGGGATCGACCGGCACTGCCGGGGAGCCGTCTGCGGGTACCTCGTACGCGCGTAGCCGCGACGGCAGCGCACGGTACGTCTCCAGGGCCTGCCGCCAGGTACGGCGGCGGCGCATTGTCCACAGCAGGTGGCGGCCGGCGGTGAGCATCACCTCGTGATCGTCGGTCACCGCGTGACCTCGTGCGTGGGTGAAGGGGTAGCCGCCCAGCAGGACGTACGCACCCTCTGGGGATTCCTCCGGCGCGATGCGCATCAGCAGCCGGAGCGCCAGCTCGACTTGGCACAGCAGGGTCGGCTTCACTCCGGCCAGGTCGTCCGGAAGCTCGCTCCACAGCCTGGCGAGTTCCCTGATCACCGGCTTGTGCCAGCTGTCACGGTCACGCAAGGCTTCCTCCTTCGTTCCCCCGCAGTCGGGCACGGGCACGTTCGGTCAGCGCGCTGTCGGTCAGCAGCGGAAGTGTGCGGGCCCCCGCGGGCCGGTTGCGTTCGTAGGAGGCGATGTAGCCGGGGCGGTCCTCGACCCGGCTCCGGGGTACCACCCAGAAGGCCTCGTCATAGCGGGGCTCCTGGCGGACAGGGCGCGCGGCACGGCCCAGGAACGCCGGATGGGCCCAGTCCTTCACGTCGATCGCCCATACCCAGCCGTCGGGGAAGGTGACATGCAGGTCGTAGGCGTCGTAGGCGGGCCACATTCTTACGCGAAGGCCCAGCTTCACCAGAGCCGTTTCCAGGTCTGCCTCGGCGCGCCCAGGACCGGTGACGAACTGCCGCAGCGGGCGCTCCAACTGGAGCAGTTCACCAGCCTCGTCCACGGCGATGCGACGCCCGACCGGAGGTGGTCCCTGGCGGCGGCAGCGGTCGCGCTCGCACCACCATGAGCCGTCCCGGACCGGAGTGAGCAGGGTTTGGCAGCGCCCGCAGACCGAATAGGTGTCCGCACGTATGTAGCTGTCGGGGGCGGGTTGGTAGATGCGCCGGACGAGCTCCTTGACCGGGTCGAGTACATGGTCGACGGAAACCGCGAAAGCCTCGGCGGAGGTCAGTACCGGTCGGTTGACGAGCAGCCGACGGAACTCCGTGTAGGCGTCCTCCTCGCCGTGCTCTCGGCACAGCCGGAGCGCGGAGTGGATGATTTCGCGGTCGCGGTGAGTGAGGGCGCTGTCCCGCGACTGCTCCGCCCACTCATGACACAGCTCGGTCGGCCGCGAGGACACGGGGTCGAGCAGAAGGTCACCCGGGTTGACCGCATCGGCGGGCAGGTCCACGGGCCAGTCCGCCATCGGGCGCTCCCGGCACCAGGCCAGCAGGTCGGGCAGGCTCATCGGTGGTTGCGCGCCCCGCTCCAAGCAGGCCAGCACGGTCCGGTCCAAGGCGCGCTGGACCTCGGGTGGGTAGGGCAGGGTGAAGGCATTCAGCCCCGTGACGGCGTCGAGAGCGGTCAGCGCGGAAGCGAGAGTGCGCATCAGCGGGACGCCGTCGTGCGCCGACCAGTCGGCTGCGTGCGGCGGCAGAGTGCCGGCTGTCTCCACGTCTGTCACTCAGCCTTCGCATGGGCCTGGCCGGCGGCACAGTGGCGCAGCATCTCGCAGTTCCCGCAGTGCTCGCCGGTCTTCGGCTCGTACGTCTCGTCGACGGCCCACGGGCCGGCGAGCCGGGCGACGATGCGGCGGGCGGCAGCAAGGGTGTCCGGATCACCCGGGTCGATCTCCTCGCAACGCGAACCGCCCTCGTACAGGAACTCCAACTCGATCAGGGAACGGCGGGGGTCGCCGCCCGGTACGCCGGCGGACATCAGCAGGACTGCCAATGCCAGCTGGGGGTGGGTTTCCAGTAGTTCCTGGCCCTCCCATGGGCGGCGGGTCGCGGTCTTGGTCTCGTGCCAGATCCATCCGCCGGACCGGGTGTACAGCAAATCTGGGTCTGCGACGATCACCGTATCGAGTTCCGGGTCGTATGTGGTGAGCCGCTTCTGGACCTCGACCTGCTCAGCGGTTCCGAGACCTTCCAGCGGACAGGCGCGCAGGTGCTCAGCGAGCATGGCGAGTGCGGGCGCCTGCTCGCCGGTGGCCAGGCCGGGCAAGGACTCGGGAAGGGATACGCCGTAACAACTCCCTTTACTATGCTGCTGATTGAGCCAGGCATCTACGGCACGCCCCCTGCGGATCGGCTCGCTCTCCGGCTCGGACGACTTCAGGTGCAGGACCCGGGTCAGATGGAACAGTGCCGGGCAACGCGCATGTGTGCGCAGATCGGAGGCGGAGACGGAGCGTCGCTTGCGGGTTAGGTGTGGGGCGGGTACGCCGAGCAGACCGGGGGTCCTGGCCGGCTTTGCGCACCCGGCGAGGGCTTCGCAGCGCTCGCAGCTGGAGCCGGGATTCAGCCTGTCGTCCGCGACAATGCGGCCCAGTACGGGCTTGGCGTGTGTCGCGTACTGGTGTGCGGTCTCCTCGGCGTCCCAGTCGGCGAGGACCGCGTAGGAGCCGTCGCCGCACCCGACACTGATGATCCGAACCCGGTCCGGGTGTGTCGTACTGCCCGGTGCGGGCCGGTGGATGTCCCGGAACGCCGAGTCGGACGGGGTCCCGGTGGCGGCGACGGAGGCCGCCTCGGCGATCTCGGCGTGCGGGCGGTTCTCCTTGAAGGTATTGACGGAGAGCAGCCACAACTCGCGCTCGGAACCGTCGTCGGATGCGTAGCGGCGACCCCAGGCGGTGCGCTCGTAGAGTGTCGCCCCACGGCTGTCGGGGAGTTCGAGTTGCCTGATGCTGGCCCACTGCTCCCGCACGGGCACGGTTGCGAGCCTCTTGAGTGCCTGACGCTCTGCCTCGGCCGCCTTCCGCGCGGCCAGGTAGCCGCGCACGGCTTCAGAGGCCCAATGGAGGTGCGCTGCATGGTATCTACGGTTGCCGGCGAGTTGCCGCAGTGCTGTCTCCACGTCTGCACCGTTGTACTCGATGGCGTCGAGGGCTTTCATCACCGGCGCGAGGGCGAAGTCCTCGACCGGCTTGCGGCGTGGCCGTTCCGGCACCTGTTCGATGAACGGTCTGGCCCGCACGGCAGTCCCGCGTGGGCAGTCCCGCGGATCCTCCCGCAAGAGCGGCAAGGAGGTACGGATGAGTCTGATGTCGCCGTCCGTGCGGGGGAGGGGCAGCTGAAGCGTCATGACGGACCCCTTGCTTGGGGAGACGGAAGAGCCTCAACAAGAGAAGCGTATGTCTGTGAACTTAGTCAAGCGATTCAATGTGGGTCGACTGTGAAACGATATGGTGTGCTGGCGGGGCACGGTTCATGGCGAACGGGGGTGCGGTGTGGAAGCGGGGGAAGTCCTCGACGGCCGATTCCGGGTCGACGAGTCTCTCGACCAGGGCGGCATGGGCAGCATCTGGAAGGCGACCGAGACGGCAACCGGACTGACGGTCGCCGTCAAGGTGCTTCGTCTCGACGCCTACACACAAGGCCGCTTCAGTCCGCGGGAACAGGCGCGCCGCAGGGTTGAGCTGCTCAGGCGGTTCGAGCGCGAAGGGGTGATCCTCGGGGAGCTGGACCACTCCGCGATCCCGAGGCTGCTGCACCGAGGCTATCTCCGCGAGGAACCGTATCTCGTTATGGAGTACGTCGACGGCGTCACTCTGCGGGACTTCCTCGATCTGCGTCGTCCTCTTCCGCTTGATGCGGCGTGTGCCATCGCTGTACAGATCACCGAAGCCCTCGCCCACGCCCACTCCCGCGGTGTGGTCCATCGGGACCTCAAACCCGGCAACATAGTCATTGCATCCGTTGGCGGGGCGGTCAAGCTGCTCGACTTCGGCATCGCCTATCTCACCGACCCGGACGCGACCCGTTACACCGCGCTCGGCGCGACGCCGGGCAGTGCTGGATACATGGCGCCCGAGCAGCTGCGAGGCCAGCAGGAGGTATCCGCCTCGGTGGACTTCTACGCTCTCGGCTGCGTGGTCTTCGAATTGGTCACCGGCGAGGGGCCGTTCAGAGACAAAACGGATCGCAACCGGGACACACAGCATGTCGAGGATCTCCCGCCGCGTATCCGGGAGATCAATGCCGGGCTCCCGCAGGATCTCGACGATCTGGTGTGGGATCTCCTGGGGAAGACCCCGGCCGACCGGCCGGCCCACATCGAAGACATCCTGGTCGTCCTGCGCGACCATCTGCCGAGACCCGGAGACCCGGCTCCAGAACCCGAACTGGATCCCGACCCCACCACACGCTACCGATGTCCGGCCGGGCCGGCCTTCGCTCCCGCCTTCGGGGGTGCCAAGCCCTCGCCGCGACGGTCTGTTCGGCGCCGTGGGGCCTGGCTGGGCCGCCAGGAGTTCGCCAGTCTGCTGCTTCAGGCGCGGACCGAGCTCGAAGCGGAGACCCCGGGTGTCGGATGCGAGCAGCTGGCGCTTGCGCTCGACGGGGCTGTCGCTGACTGGGGGTTGCGCGAATTCGCGGTCTCGGAGGCGCAGCTGATGTGCGCCGACTCGGCACGCCTTGCGGGGAACGACCGTCGGGCAGCATCGTTGTACGAGCAGGTTGCCGTGGCCCTGCACGGGCGCGCAGACCCGGTGTTGCGCGCCTTGGCCCTGGAGGCCCGGGTGGGTGCTGCCGAGTGCAAGGTGCCGGAGGACGATCTGCCGGGCGCGGTGATGGCCTGGGAAGAGGCCGTCACCGATGTGCTGGAGTTCGCCGCCGCTCCTGATCGCCTTGTGGCGCGATGCCGAGAGGTCGCGCTGGAGCTCGATGAGCGCGGTTGCGGCTCGGCCATTGCCCCGCTCGTTGCGAAGCTGGCACGGTGGTGAGTCTCAGCCACTGAGCAGTCCGCCCGAGGCCAGAAGATCGCCCAGCGACCGCCCCAGGTCGCTGCTCACGGAGTTCATCCCATGCAGCTCCCGCTCGAAGGCAGCGATCTTCCGGTAGATCTCCCCGTAGCGCTGCTGTTCGTGCAGGGGGAGCCGGGGCACCTGCAGCCGTCGCACGTCCACCCGGGATGAGGTGGAGGCATGGGTGCCCGCCTGCCGGACGTTGGAAGGGGCGCGCAGGCAGCCCGCCAGGAACCATGGATCGAGGAGCGATGGATCCGCGCGGAGAGCGTAGAGGTGAGGTCCGAGCACCGAAGGAGCCCCGACGTCGACCCGGGCATCGAATGACCTGGTCACACCCACTACGATCACATCTTCCGATGCGGTCAGGGTGACGGTCCCGTCGGCCATCCCGCGTGGTACTTCCTTGGCGGGCAGCCAGTGTTCGGTCCCTCCGGGCAGGAGGAGACCGGGAACCGTCAGCACAGGCACGGTGTCCTCAGGCCGTTCTCCGCGCTGAACGATCTGGTCGGGCAGGCCTTGGCCCGAGAAGATTTCGACGGCGCCGGCGCGCTCCAGTTCCGCGACGGTTGTGCGACTGACGGGATCGTGGCCCTCCGCAGGGTGCAGAGTGGACAATGACGCCGCGATGTCGCGCAATTCGTCGAGGTGTGCGCCGAACCGGGTCCACGACCGGCGCAGATCGGCCACACTGGCGGCGTCTTCGCCCGGGATGTGCCGTGCCGGTGTGAGGTCTACCTTTTCGTCGAGCAACTCGATCACTGGAATGGCTACGCTTCCGGAGGATTGCTCGCCCCGAAGCGTAGCCGACACCCCTGCCTGCAGCCGAGGCCAATCGATGCCGGCCTTCCCGGCTGTGGCGTCCAGTCCATGGGCGGCGTCCATCAAAACCAGGTCGGTCCGAGGATTCCGTGTGTCTGCCGCTCTTAGTACCCAGAGGTGCAGGCCGACAGAGTGTGGTGGTGCGGCGCCGGGCGGCAGCGCGATGACGGCTTGGAGTACCCCTGCGCGCAGCAGTCCCGCTCGGATACGCCGCCCCGCGCGGCGGACCGCGACAGCGGGAGGCAGGACCAGTACACAGACGCCGCCGGGCGCCATTGATGCGACAGCGTGTTGCACCCAGGCAAGTTCAGGCTCGGTCCGCGGTGGGAGCCCGTACACCCAACGCGGGTCGGTGGCGAGTTCCTCATGTCCCCAGTCGCGTTCGTTCGACGGCGGATTACACAACACTACGTCCGCGCGTACACCGGCGTGGACGTCAGCACGCAGTGTGTCGGAGGCTGTCACGATTGGGAGATATCCGGCCATGGCCAGTCGAGCCGAGGTAAGGGCGGCGAGCACGGGCTCGTTGTCCTGACCCAACAGCTTTACCTCCTGTGACCCCCGCCCGAGCCGACCCGCTGCCAGAAGCAAGGTTCCCGTTCCGCACGCGGGATCGAGGGCGGTACGTACATCGCCGTCATGAACGAAAGACGCGATGGAGGCCATGAGGGCTGCTAGTGGCTCTGGAGTGGCGGTGACCTGGCGCACATGCGTCCGTAGCCACCGGCCCAGCAAGAAGTCGAATGTCCGCTCGACTCCCTCGCCGCGGGCCGCCGCGACTGCCCGCTCCAAGAGCCGGGTCTCGACCTCTCCCAGCTTGGGGAGGTCGGGCGAAGGAATCTCCACCCGAGTCGCACTGAGGCGGGCGCCCACGGCTGCCACTAGCAGTCCCATGGCATCGCGGTCACCGAGCGCTTCGAACTCTGGCCACAGGCGCTCCAAGGGCCGCTCGGGAACCTTGAACTTGTTCTCGTCACGCAGCCACTTCTCGATATCCGGAAGGGAGAACTGAGGGCTCGTGTCAGTACCGCCCATCGCAGCCGGGAAGCTCTTGTAGCGTCGCCGCCAGTTGCTGACGGCGGCACGACCTACGCCGGCGAGACGGGCAATCTCTGCGAGGGTCACCAGGACAGTCGACCCGTTGGATTTGGACATGAGACTCTCCGGAAGTTTCGGTGGGCGTGGCACCGCCAAGCTATCGATGGCTCCTGTGGGTGGCCATGTGTTGCTTGACTCAGTTTACGAACGCTAGAGGAGCGTGGAGTGTCCGCCCTGCGCGTCCGTGGCCGCGGAGGAGTGAACGCACAGTCGATCGCGCTGCAGGTTGGTCCGGTCCCCGGCGCTGCTTCTTCCCCCGGCTACGCAGAGATCCTCAGCTGGACGGTGTATTCAACCGTGCGAAGTGGTAGGAGACTGCAGCTACGGCTGCAAGCCTGCCTGGGCATACATGTACGGAGCGGCACGATGGTGCCCAACGCCTTCTTTCTGCGGGAGGGCTCGCGCTGTGGGAGGGCAAGCCACTCGCTGAGCCGGTGCTCCGATCGAGGCCGCACCCCGCTTCGTCTCCCATCGGCATCTTGTACGCCCATGTCGCCGAGGCCGTAGCCCCCTGGATCGCCGGTAGATGCTGCGCGAGGCAAACCGCTGGCTGGACTGCGACGACATCGAGACGCCCTGGGGAAGATCTTCCTCGCCGCGAAGCCCGTTCCCAGGGGGCGGCACCGTCCCGTTCGGCTGGGGCGCTCCGCGTTCACCCACGAGCGTCCATATGGAGAGACGCAGTGGCTCCTGCTCGACTTCGCCCGTGATTTCACCGGTCCCGGCCTGATCGACCTCGTTTCGTACCGAGGAGCCATCGTGCCCCTCCTACGTGAGGTCCGCCTGCTGGAATTCATGGAGCAGTACGTAACCCGCGGGCCGGATCCCCGACATCCTTGCCCCGGCGCACCAGCGGCCTGTCCGCCGGGGCGCGGGCCCTGGGCTGGCATCACATGTGGGCCGTGGAGTGGTTCACGGAGCAGGCCATCCGCTGGATCAATGACCCGCCCAAAGGTGCCGCGTACGTCCCCGTCGTCCGCCGACTGAACGATGTGCTCCAGCTCCTGAAGGCTTGGTCTGCGGTCACATCGATGGAGTCGCGTTTGCAGCCGGCCACGCACTGCACGGCCTGACCACCGGCCAGACCTTCGGCGCCGTAGGCCTCGCTGCCCCCGAGCTGCTGCTCGCCGCCATTCCCCCGGCGCCTCAAGCCGGGCGGCGCCGCGGCCTTGCCCGTATCGGACGGGCGAGCCGATCGTCCGGTGGTACCGGCCTCTTGCGGCGGCAGAGGCGGGACCGAGGTGGTTCACCGGGCGTTTCGCTGGCGGTTGACGCAAGCTGAGGTTGGCAAACGGTTACCCGAGGCGGATGGAGTGTCCACGTCGAGGCCGCTCCAGCGAATCCGTGGTTTGGAGGTCGTCGCCGTGAGTGAACCCGTGATGGCCACGAAAGGGGCGGCGGCCGACGAAGTGGCGATCCGGCTCTTCACTGAGGAAGACTCCGTGCAGGAGCTGACCTGTCTGCTGCACCGGGCGTACGCCGATCACGCTGCCGCCGGACGGGTGTTTTTCGCCTCGTACCAATCTCCGCAGGACACTGCTCACCGGCTGCGGAGCGGTGAGTGCTGGCTGGCGTTCCAGGGGAAATCGCTGGTGGGCACGGTCACTGTCGCGACTCCGTACGTGGCCCCGGAGGGGTACCCAGCGCCGGCTAGAGCGGGGTCATTCTGGCAGCTGGCGGTGGATCCGTCCCAGCGGGGGACTGGACTAGGGCAGCGGCTTTTGTCGCTTGCTGAAGCGAGGGTCACGGCTCGTGGCGCCGCGCAGATCGTCATCGACACGTCGTCCCAGGCGACTGATCTCGTCGGCTGGTACCGCCGACGGGGCTACGTGCCGGTGGGTTCGTGGCGGTGGGATGTGACCAACTACGACAGCGTGGTGCTCGTGAAGGACCTGGCGACGCGCTGATCGTGATGACGGGAGGCGCGCGGCAAGCGGCGGCCCCGGTTGGGGCGTTCACTTGCCGTGTGCCTCCCGCGCGTGCGTCACCTACTGGTCGAGGGCCCGGGTCGCTTCCTGGACAGCGATGCTGAGGGCTTCGTCGAGGGCTTCGACGCGGCGGCCTCCGGCATTGGCGATGGGGCCAGTGCCGCCTGCTCCGCCGCCGACGGTGCGGGCGGCCGAGGCGAGGATGTGGCTGGCCGAGGTTCCTGAGCCGAGGACGCCGGGGGTGATCGCGGCGACGAGCAGGGCCTTGCCGTCGTGTTCAGTGCCGAGGACGACCACGGCGCGGTCGTTGCTGAGGCGGTCGGCGGTGCTGGTGGCGAGGCTGCGCAGGTCGCTCGCGGCGAGTCCTGGGACCCGCTGCGAGACGATCCGTCCCCCGGGCACCTGGCGGGAGGAGGAGGCGAGTTGTTGCGCCTGGCTCCGCAGGTCGGCCTCGCGCCGGCGGGAGACCTCCTTCTCCGCGGCGGCGAAGGACCCGAGGCGCTTGTGGAGGGTCTCGGCGGCCTGCTTCGGGCGGGTACCGAGGAGGCTGGAGACCTCTTCGAGGATGCGGCGCTCGACGTCGTGGTGGCGCAGCGCGCCGTGGCCGGTCAGGGCTTCGATGCGGCGGAGGTTGGAGCCGATCGATCCCTCGCTGAGCAGGCGGAAGGCGCCGACCTGGGAGCCGTGGGCGACATGGGTGCCGCCGCACAGTTCGCGGGAGAAGTCGCCGATGTCGACGATGCGGACGGTGTCGCCGTACTTCTCTCCGAAAAGCGCGATGGCGCCGGCGGCCTCGGCCTCGGCGCGGTCGGCGTGCCAGGCACGGACGGCAGGGTCGTCGAGGACGTGGCCGTTGACGGCGGCTTCGATCCGGGTGAGCTGCTCGGGGGTGACGGCGGAGAAGTGGGCGAAGTCGAAGCGCAGGCGGTCGGATTCGACGAGGGAGCCCTGCTGGCGGGCGTGATCGCCGAGGGTGGCGCGTACGACGGCGTGCAGGATGTGGGTGGCCGAGTGGGAGCGCATGAGGCCCTTGCGGCGGTCGGCGTCGACAGCGGCTTCGCCCCTCGCCCCGGTGCGGAGCTCGCCTTCGACGACGCGGGCGCTGTGGACGCGGAAGCCCTCCAGCCCGTACCGGGTGTCCGTGATCCGCAGCAGGGTGCCGTCGTCGGTGCGCAGGGTGCCGGTGTCGCCGATCTGGCCGCCGGCTTCGGCGTAGAACGGCGAGCGGTCGAGGACGAATTCGATGTCGGAGCCCTCGGGGGCGCTGGCGGTGACGGTACCGCCGGAGATCAGTCCGAGCACGGTGACCTCGGCGGTGAGGTGCTCGTAGCCGAGGAAGTCGGTGCGCGGTAGGTGTGCAGATAGCTCCCGGTAGGTGTCCTGGCGGCGTAGGGCGTCGGCGGTCTTGGCCTTGCCGCCGGTCTTGGCGCGCTTCTTCTGCTCGTCCAGCAGCGTGGCGAAGCGGTCTTCGTCGACGGTCAGGCCGGCGTCGTGGGCGGCCTCGACGGTCAGTTCCAGGGGGAAGCCGAAGGTGTCGGCGAGTTCGAAGGCGGTCTCGCCCTGCAGTGAGCCGGAGCGGCTCTCCCGGGTGCGGGTGATCGCGGCGTTCAGGAGCCGGGTGCCCTGCGCGAGGGTGCGGGTGAAGGACTCCTCCTCGGCGGTGACGACCTGCTCGATGAGGTTGGCCTGGTCGGTGAGTTCGGGCCAGACGTCGCCGAGGTTGGCGATCACGCTGGCTGTGGTGGGGGCGAGGACGGGCTGGTCGATGCAGAGCAGGCGGGCGTGCCGGATCGCGCGGCGCATGAGGCGGCGCAGGACGTAGCCCCGGCCGTCCTTGGCGGGCAGGACGCCATCGGCGATCAGGTAGGCGATCGAGCGGGCGTGCTCGGTGACGACCTGGAAGGAGACCTTCTCGTCGGCGCTGCCGGGGTAGGCGCGGCTGGCGAGCTCCTGGACGGTGTTCAGGGTGGGCATGAGCAGGTCGGTGGTGCAGACGTTTTCGACGTCCTGGAGGATCGCGGCAAGGCGGTCGAGACCGAGACCGGTGTCGATGCTCTGCTGGGCGAGCTCGCCCAGGATCGGGAAGTTGCCCTTCTTGTCGCCCTCGCCGCGCTGGTACTGCATGAAGACGAGGTTCCAGATCTCCACGTAGCGCTCACCGTCGACGGCGGGTCCACCCTCGCGGCCGAAGTCCGGCCCGCGGTCGTAGTTGACCTCCGAGCAGGGGCCGCAAGGGCCGGGGACGCCCATGGACCAGTAGTTGTCCTCCATGCCGAGGCGCTGGATGCGCTCCGAGGGGACGCCGATCTTGCGCCAGAGCTGTTCGGCCTCGTCGTCGTCCTCGTAGACGGTGATCCAGAGCCGGTCCTTCTCCAAGCCGTAGCCCTCGGTGAGGAGTTCCCAGGCGTAGGCGATGGCGTCGGCCTTGAAGTAGTCGCCGAAGGAGAAGTTGCCCATCATCTCGAAGAACGTGGCGTGCCGGTTGGTGCGGCCGACGTTGTCGATGTCGGAGGTGCGGGCGCACTTCTGGATGGAGGTGGCGCGGCGGTTCTCCGGGGTGACCTCGCCCAGGAAGTAAGGCTTGAACTGGTTCATGCCGGCATTGGCCAGCAGGAGGGTCGGGTCGTAGGGGATGAGGGGGCTGGACGGGACCTGGCGGTGGCCGCGGGAGGTGAAGTAGTCCAGGAAGGTGGAGCGGATCTGCGTCGAGCGCATGGCGTTATGGCCCTCACGGAAGAGTCGTGGAGAGGTGGGGGTTGATCACACGCCGAGCCGGGCCGAGAACGGGGACTGAGTGGTTCTCAGTTCTCCAGCTCGACGCAGATAGCTCGCGCCCCCACGGTGTAGACCATGACTCCAGATCCGTTGCTCACAGGTGGTGCAGCCCGCACGGACCGACGGTCCTGTGCGTGTTGCACCACCCAGAGTAGCGGGTCCGGCATCAAGATCGCTTGGACTTCTGGTGAGAAGGCTCTGCTCCTGCCAGAAGGAGGAGGAGTACGTCGGCGAGCGCCGCGGCGTGTGGCAGGACGAGATCGGCGCCTGCCCGGGTGAGGACATCGGGGCCGGCGAAGCCCCAGCCGGCGCCGACTACCCTGATGCCTGCCGCTCGGGCGGCGTGGATGTCGATGTCCGTGTCGCCGACGAACACGGCGTCCTTCGGTACGACGTCGAGCCGTCGCAGGGCGAGCAGCAGCCCGTCGGGTGCGGGCTTGGGAGCCGCGTCCTCGAAGCAGACGATGGTGTCGATCAGGTCGAGGGTCTCCGGGGGCAGGAGCCAGCCGACCCGGCGGCGGCTTCGCAGGGTCACGATGGCCGTGGCGACGCCGGCGGCCCGAAGGGCCGTGAGGGTCTCGCCGACGAACGGGAAGGCCTCGGTGTGGAGACCGGCCGTTGCGGTGGCCGCATCCCAGCCGTCCTCGTTGATCACCCCGCTCAGGCCGAGTTCGGCGAGTACCTGTGCGCGTGGCCTGGTCAGGGCTCCGGCGGGGAGGTCGGCGGCGGTGACGCGATGGTCGAGAGCAGAGGTCGCGAAGCCCGCCAGGGTGGCGAGTTGGGCGGCGCGGCTGTCGAGGAGGACCCCGTCGAGGTCGAAGAGTACGGCCCGCTTCACGCGGCATCACCGCCCCGCGTGGGCGGCAGGTCGGCCTCGGTGAGTAGGGAGTGCAGGGCGACGCGGTGCTCTGCCAAGAGCATGCGGCCTCCGAGCGGGCGCTCCAGTACACACAACGCGTGGCTGACGGGAGCTCCGGCGATCCGCAAGGTGCGGGCCATCTTGAGCAGCTGGCCACCGGAGCGGACCACGTCGTCGACCAGGATGGTACGGCGGCCGTTGAGTGGGGCGCCCTCGATCTGCCGGTGGGAGCCGTAGCCCTTGGGCCGGCGGCGCAGGAACACTGCGGGCAGGCCGGTGGCAGCGGACAGGGCGACGACGAGGGGGACGCCGCCGAGCTCGATCCCCGCGAGCAGCCGGGCGTCGCCGGGCACGAGGCAGGCAGGGCGGCGGCGGTGTCGTGCAGGAGCGCGGGGTCGGCGGCCAGACGGTACTCGTCGAAGTAGGCGTCCAGCCGGACACCGTCGGCAAGGCTGAACGGGGCGGTGACGCAAGCGGTTTCGGCGAGCCGGGCAGTGAGGCCGGCCAGCGACGGGCTGGTGGTCATGCTCCTCCGATCGGGGCTGTGTCGAGCGTGGCGAGGCAGGCGTGGAAGGCGTCGGCGGACTCGACTGAGGTGAGGTAGCCGAGTGGGCGCGTCGGGGTCTCGTGCAGCCACTTCTCCTGCCGCAGGAACGCGAGTAGGCGCAGGGCAGCCGACCCCGCCAGGAAGATCGGTACGGGCCGGATGGTGGTCGCGTAGTACAGGGCAGCGGTCAGTTCGTGCAGGGTGCCGACGCCGCCGCCCATCGCGACGATCAGATCCGCGTGCGCCAGGTAGTGGTTGATCCGTGCGCCGAGGTCGGGCAGGTGGACCGAGCTGGTGGCGTGCGGGTTGAACGGTCCCCACTCGTCGTGCTTGTCGATCAGGGTGACCGCCGTGACCATGGCTCCCTCGGAGCTCGCTCCGCGGGCGGCGGCCTCCATCAACCCGTTGTAGCCGCCGTGCAGGAGCGAGTACCCGGCCCGGGCCAGGGCCCGTCCGGCCTCCTCGGCCAGCTTCTCCTCCTCAGCCGAGGCAGGGACGACGCCGCCGAAGAAGACGGCGGTCAGGCCCTCGCGGGCCCAGCTGGTGGCCGGGCCCGCGAGGTGGAGTGCGTTCACACCAGCTCCTGGTAGGTGCGGTAGGCGGCGATGGCGTCGCCCAGGCCGCCGAGGGCCTCGGGGCATGCCCGATCGACGAGGGCGAGCATCCGCTCGATGGCCGCGACGACGTCGGGGGCCGTCGGCACGGCGGGCCCGCTGATCGCCGCGTCCAGGTCGGCCAGGCAGGCCCTGCCGATCGGGGTGACGGCGATCTCCTCGCGCAGCTGGTACCAGCCCCAGAACCGGGATGCCGGGGCCAGGGCGGCCTTGATGAGGTCCTTCGTCGCGGTGTGGAGCCGGTGCCACTCCGAGTAGGCGACGAACCGCTGGCCCCGCTTGATGCGCTTGTGGAGCAATACGGCCAGCACCAGGTGTTCGATCAGCAGCTCGGTGCAGGTACGCGGCTGGGCGAGGAACTCTCCGGCAAAACGCTCGGCGGCCAGGGCCGCCTCAGGGCCTGCGGGTGCCATCTCGCGGTCGAGGATCGAGGCGGTGGCCACGGTCGCCCGCAGGCGCGGGATGTGTGTGGCGGGCACGAGGTAGAGGTCGATCTGGTGCAGCCTGCCATCGTCCGGGATGAGGAAGACCATCCCGATGCCGCCGAGGTCGGCGACGATCGTGTCGCGCCAGCCGGGCAGTAAGGCGCCGGCCTCGATGGACATCAGATCGTCCAGGGCCTTCACGAATGCGGGCAGCTGGGCGTCGTGGACGCCGACGACGAAGTCGACGTCCGAGAGGCGGTCGGCGGTGCCGTGGGCCAGCGAGCCCCGGACCATCAGGTGGGTGACGGCCCGCGAGGTCGCCAGGATGTCGGCGAGGCTCGCCAGGAGCGGGAGCTGGGCCGGTCGGTTGGCATGGGTGAGTTCAGCCAGTTGCAAGGTGGGCATGCGCGTCCTCCGTTCGGATTCCGGCGGGGTGGACTTACGGGGCCGTGCGGCCGATCAGGCGGTGAGGGCGAGGAGGCGCTGCTTGGCCGCCGTCCATCGCGTCGCTGCCTCCATGTCGCCGAGCGAGGTGTGCAGCTCGGCGATCAGGTCGTAGGCCGCGCCCTCGGGCAGGGCGTAGGTGTAGAAGAGCCTCAACAGCATCCGCTCGGCGGCTTCCGTGCAGCCGAGCTCGGCCATGTTCCGCGCGGCCTGCAGCCGCTCGGCGAGGACCGCGTGGTCCGCGGAGGGCAGCAGCTCGGCGGTGTCGGGGTGGAGCGAGGGGTGCCGAGCCAGCCGCCGGTAGGTGTCGTCCGCGTACACGTCGGCGATCAGATGGATGCGGTCGGGACCGAGCAGGTTGCACACCCCGTGGGCGTACGTCGGCGTCAGCCGCCAGATCCGCCCTCCAGTCATGTGCACCTTGGTGCCGCCGGTGACCAGGAACGCGGACGTGTTCGTGTGCAGCGGGATGTGAAGCCGGTGCCGCTCGATCTCGTCGAGGTCGTCGTAGTCACGGTGCTCCCACAGGAACGCGTTGGGCTCCAGCCGCGCGAGCCGCACCCACATGTAGTTCAGGCCCAGTTCGTTCAGGAGCGCGGAGGTAGCCGGCATCTGGGCCAGCAGCCCGGTCGGTTTGGCGGCGCAGTCGCCGATCGTCACGTCGGCGGCATCGCCGGAGGCGTTCATCAGCGAGGTCGTCCACCAGCCGCCCGACTGGTAGGCGCCGTACTCCGCCTTCCAGGGGGCCCGGACGGTCAGGGCCTCGTGGCGCATCCGTTCCAGTTGAGCGAGATCGACGGAGTCCAGCTGGGCGATCTGCCCGGCCAGAGCGGTCACGGTGTTGTCCATCAGTTCCCTCCCGTTGCCGGCCCCGAGTCGTGGGCCGGCGGGCACGTGGTGCTGGATGGGGGGTTGCTCGGGTGGCGCTGTAGCCGCGCTCCCGGTCTCACGCTTCGCTGTCGGCAGTACACGGAAAGCGAAGTGCCGCTCAGCATGGCGACGCGCCGGAACGCATGGATACGACGCCACTGCCGTCGCGAGGCCGTCCTCATCCCCGCCCTGAAGCCCGGTCCACGTCGTGGTGCGTCATCACCACCGTCATGGCTGCCGTCATCTGCTCGGTGAGCCGCCGGAAGGGGTTTCCCGCCGATCGGCCGGGGCTATCGTCAGACCAGACGAACAGGGACCGGAGGGGATCTGCGGTGGCTGAAACTCCCACGCTTTTACGGGTCTTGACGCTGCGGAGGCACTGGCAGGTCTACAAGACCTTTCTGCTCCGGTTCGAGGAAGCGGCCCACCGCTTGGCACTGGACGAGAACGACCCGTCGCTTGGTGGTCTGTCCGTGTCCAAGCGGCAGTTCGAGCGCTGGTACGGCGGCGCGGTGAAGACCCGCCCGTACCCGGACCAGTGCCGGGTACTGGAGGCCATGTTCGGCGTCGGCGTCGATCTCCTCCTCTCACCTGCGCCTGCGCCCACGTCCGCCGCCTCACCGACGACCCCGGTCGAGTCCTCACTCGTCGCCCCACCGCCACGGCTTAAATCTGTCCTCCTCCCGTCCGAGCAGGCACAGGTACTGCCTGCCGGCGGTCCGTTCAGCAGCGAGACCCGCTTCGAGGCGGGCACCACAGAATTGGAAAGGCAGGTTGCGATGGCGGCTCGTCGTGCGCTCCGGTTCACCGCGATGGCGGAGGGCAGCAGTGTCGGACCGGAGACCCTGGGCCAGATCCAGGACGAGGTGCGACGGCTGACCGTCGCGTACCCGAAGCTGGCGCTGCCGACCTTGCTCGGTGATCTGGTCGAGGTACAGGACCTCACCTTCCGGCTGCTGGAACACGGCCGGGTCAAGCCACTACAGGCCCGCGAGCTCTACCTGCTCGCCGGGATCACCTCGGGCATGCTCGCCAAAGCCAGCCACGACCTGGGCAACCCGAGCGCCGCGATGATGCAGGCCCGCACCGCGTTTGTGTGCGCGGACAACGCCGACCATCACGCCATGCGCGCCTGGGTCCGCTCCCTGCAGTCCCTCATCTCCTACTGGGCCGGTCGCCCATCCGAGGCGGCCGACTACGCCACCCTCGGCCAGAGCGCCGCCGGGAGCGTCCGCGGCACCACCGGCGTCTGGCTGGCCTGCCTCTCCGCCCGCGCCCACGCGCTCCTCGGCGACGGCGAGGCCACCCGCGTGGCCATTCGGCAGGCCGAGGAGGCCCGCACGATTCTCGAACCCGACGACCTCGATGCCTTCGGCGGCATCATGACCTTCCCGGTGCCCCGCCAGCTGTACTACGTCGCCGAGGCCACCGTGCACCTCGGCGAGGACCCCGCACTCGGCGAGAGCCAAGCGGAGGCCGCCGTCGCCGCGTACCGCAGCGCCACGGAGGACGAATGGGCCTTCGGCGACGAGGCCGGCGCGCAGACCGACCTCGCCCTCGCCCGCATCGCCCGAGGCGAAATCGAGGGCGCCGTCGAGGCGGTGCAGCCCGTGCTCGACCTCCCCATCGAGCAGCGGAACTTCGGCATCACCAGCAGCGCCCAGCGGGTCCACACCGCACTGCAGGCCGAGGGCCGGCGAAACCGAGGCGTGGCGGCAAGCCTGCGCGAGGAGATCGAAGCCTTCACGGCCACCCCGACATCGGTCCTCGTCCGATGACCCCGCAGGTAGGCTCCGAAGGCATGACCCCAGTCAACCTGGCCGGCCCCCGCCTGGCCCTGCGCGAAGTCGAACCCGAGGACACCGCTGACCTCCTGGCCATCTATGGGGACCCCGAGGCCACCCGGCACCTCAGCTTCGAGCCCCGCACCCGCGATCAGGCCCAGGAGATCGTCGACCGGTCCATCACCTCCGCGAAAGACACCCCGCGAACCGAGTACTGCCTCGCCATCGCCCCGCTCGGCGAACACCGGCTGATCGGCTACGCGCGCCTGGCGACCGAACCTCAGCAGGCGGCCACCATCGGCTTCGCCTTGAATCCCGCGGAGTGGGGCAAGGGCCTCGGCACGGAGACCGTCCACCTGCTGTGCGCGCTCGGCTTCAAGGGCCTGGGCCTGCACCGCATCTGGGCTGCGCGTTCGCCACTCAACGAGGCATCCGCGCGCACCCTCCTACGAGCAGGCATGACCGAGGACGGGCGGATCCGCGATCACGTCTTCGTTCACGGAGCCTGGCGGGACTCGATCACGTACTCGATCCTGGAGCACGAGTGGACACCGATCGACGCCCTGGAGCCGGGCACCGTTGACGGAGCTCCGGAGGGCCTGGCCGCCCCTGGCGCTGACAGCGGACAGGAGACGTGAGCTGGTGCTGCCCGGCTTGGGCCTGCCGTGCGAACCGGTGATCCCCGGCATCGCCGAGTTCGCGCGCGGTGGCCTGCCGATCCCGCCGGCCACCGACGACGGCAACCACTGGGTCGACGGCACCTGCTGGCTGTACTGCGGACGGCGCCGGACCCGCGCTCTGTGGATCGGTCCGGTCAGCGTCGCCGGAGCCCAGGCACCGATGTACGCCTGCGGTCCCTGCATCGAGGAGCTCCAAGAACGAGTCTGGGACTCCTATCAGCTCCGCGACAACCCCGGCCAGCCTGGGCAACGACCAGAGTGCGGCCGGGATGGCAGGTCGATTGCCGGAAACCGGGGTCGTCACCGACGCAGCCGGGCGTGACCGGGCCCGGCGAGGCACAACACCTCTGGGGGCCAACGCGTTTCGGTGTTGCCCCCAGAGGGCGCTATGGGGTCAGGCGCGTGGAGCTCACGGGAGATCGCGCTGCTCCCATATGGCTGCCATTTCCGTTAGGACAGTCATCGCGTGGGCGATGGTATCGCGGCTGACGGGGCGGCCCGGAGACTGGTACTGGGGGTCGAACCGGGCGAAGGCCCTGGAGCACGTTGTCGTTACCCTCCGCAACCGCCTTCAGTCGAAGATGGTTGGTGGCACGGGAGGGCCAGCCCCAAGGTGCCGGGGAGTGCCCGCCATGGGCGGCCTGAGGATTCTCCCCAGATTCTCCCCCAGGGGCCCTGCGGGCCACTTTTAGGCGTTCGCGAGAGTTAAGTTGATCAACGGCGCTGGTGTGCGGTCTACAGCCAGTCGCGCTTCTTGAAGATGACGTACAGGCTCACGCAGACCACTGCCATCAGCAGGATCGCGAAGGGGTAGCCGCCTGCCCAGTGGAGTTCCGGCATGGTGTCGAAGTTCATGCCGTAAATCGTGCCGACGAGGGTCGGGGCGAAGAGGATGGCGGCCCAGGAGGAGATCTTCTTGAAGTCGTCGCCCTCGTGCCGCTGACCTGCGGGAATCTCCCGGAGGGGGCCATTTATCTGCGGCGATCTGTCTTTCTAGACCCTTCGCCGCATTGCCCATTTGTGCGTCCGATCCTCCCCAGCCGCTCCCCAACGCGGCTTCATTCTCCCCAAATTCTCCCCAGCAGAGGGTGCCTCCGAAGGTGGTTCACCGCTGGCCAGCGGGGCGACATGGGCCGCAGGGAGCGCTACGGAGCGTTCACGTACGTCGTCTGCTGCGGCTGGGGGAAAGTCGCGGAAGGCTTCCACCTTTGGTGAGCGTCGACACGATGGGCTACCCCACATCTACTCCGTGTGCTCTGGCCAAGCCATCGAGTCCGTCGGCCCAACCCTGCCCGACTGCTCGGAGCTTCCACACCGGCCGACCCTCGGCGGACCTGTGCCGGTACAGCTCCGCGACGACCATCGCGCGGATGGCCGGGTCCGTGGGAATCGCCCTCCCACCCCACCACCCGACGACGTCGTGGACCGATGGCCCCGAACTTTACCCAGGCGGGTGTGTTTCGGTGCTGGTTGCCGCTGAGTCGAAGTGGCACGACCACTTCCGGTCAACATCACCCATGCGCTGATGCCTCCCGCCATATCGGCGTACAACTCGGAAGCCGACGTGTACCGATGTGGGCGTGATGGGAAGGCGACGCGTGCTGTCCGATGAAGTCTGGCGCGACCTGCGCAGTCAAGGCATGACCAGGATGTACTCCGAGCGCAGCGTGATGCTGCGGCAGGGATCCCCGGGGACGCACCTCCTTGCTCTCACCTCCGGTTTGGCCAAGGTGGTTTGCCGAGAACCGAATGGCGCCAGGACGTGGCTCGCGTTTCGAGGGCCGGGGGACCTCCTGGGAGAAGTCTCCGTCTTCAACGGAACCTCACGGACAGCGGACGTCGTTGCCCTGACCCCTTGCGCTGCAGTCGTTCTGGACGCACAGCGCTTCGTCCAGTTCGTCGAGGAGCGCGGACTGGTCATGCACCTGATGCGCCAGGCACTCGCCAGGATGCGTGAGTCCGACATCCACCGAGCCGAATTGCAGACCTTGCCCCTGGTCGTGCGACTGGCGCGCACGCTGCTGAGGCTGGCCGTGCTCACCGATCAAAAGGCGGAGAGCAACGCCGTCCGGCTGACGGGGCTGAACCAGGAAGAGGTCGCGCAGGCGATCGGCGTGACACGCAATGCGGTCATCAGCGGGTTGGGGCAGCTGCGGGCCGTCGGGCTGGTCGAAACGGCGCGGCGGGTGATCGTCATCAGGGACGTGGAAGCCTTGCAGCGCTGGGCGGCGGCCGACTGAGGACGGCAGCCTGTGAGCCGGGACACACCCCGTGCGCCCAGCGCTGTGCACTCGGCGGAGTGGCGCGGATGGAACCTCGAAGCAGCCCGACTACGGCTACTTACCGGACCATCCGTGAGGAGACCTCGCATGTCTGTACCCGTGCCTGTCCCGTACGCCGAAAGCCGACCGCTCCCGCCCTACCGCGCCCTGTTCGCCGTTGACGCGAAGGACTTCACTGGCCTGCCGGCCGCTCAACACGGCCCGGTCAGCCAGCTCATCCCCCAGCTGGTGGACCAGGCCCTGGAGCGGGCCAGCCTGCACCAGTTGCGCGATGCCCAGCGTTTTCCCGCCAATACGGGGGACGGCGTCGTCTTCGGGTTCGATCCGGTGCACCTGCCATTCGTGCTCTGGCCGTTCCTGGGCGTTCTGGATGACGTGCTCGGTTCGTACAACCGGCAGGCCGTCGGTCCGCGGATCAGGCTCCGGGCCAGCGTCCACGTCGGCCCGCTGCCCGACGGGGAAGAGCCCGGGGACGGCAACGGCACAGCCCGCAACGACATGCACCGGCTCCTGGATTCGCGTCCGGTCAAGGCCATCCTCGCCGCGGCGAGCGAGGAGGTGACCCACCTCGCCGCAATCGTCTCGGAACGGGTCTACGAAGACGTCGTGTTGGGCGCCTACACGGGGCTCCACCCCGACCGGTGTGTCGAAGTGTCGGCCACCGTCGAAGGCAAGAACTTCTCGCAGCGGGCCTGGCTGTATGTTCCTTCACCCTCCGGGAACCTCGTGCGGGCGGGCATCCGGCCGCGTGAGGAACCCGTAGCTGCGGTGCCGACGGCGCCCGCCGTGGCATCGGACAAGGGTTCAGGTACGGAGTACAGCGGAAACTCCCAGCACGTCGGGGAAGGAGCCGCGGTGATGGGCAACGTCGGTCGTGACTTCACCTATACCGCGCCCGCGACCACGTACCGCGGTACCAACCAGCACTGGGGCAGCGGAGACAACGTTGCGGGTGACAAGCGGACCGGCGACGGGGACCGCCGGTGAACGCCGGACCCGGCCCGGCCGCCGAGCCGGACGTCCAGCCGAACACCGACCAGCCTGCTCCGTCGGTTGGCCTGGGGGCCGGTCAGCACAGTTCTCTCCGTGAGGGCAACCAACGGGTGGACAATGGGGTCGCGTTGATGGGGAACGTCGGCGGCGACTTCACGTACTTGAACATCAGTGCGTGGACCGATGAAGCCACCGAGCGAATCCTCAAGCCGCGCCTGCGCGAGGGACCTTATCCGGCGGAAGAGGTGCGCGGCCGTTTGTACGGATTCGTTGAACCGCCGTCGTATGCACGCTGCCGGAAGGCGCTGGACAGCCGGATCGTGCTGCTCAGGGCAAGGGTCGGAACGGGCGCCCGTACGGCGGCGTTCGCCCTTCTCGCCGAAAGGCACGGCGAGGGCGGTGTCACGGGCCTGGACGCGATGGCGGATCTGTCGGTGTGGCGACCGAAGGCTGGCCGCGGGTACCTCCTACAGGGTTTGCCGGCGGCATCCGCCCGCTCTCTCGACGGCGTGCGGCTGGCGGGCCTGGCCGAGGCCTTGCAGGGTGCCGGGGCGCACCTGATAGTCACCATGGCGCAGGATGCCCGGTTGCCGTCAGACACGAGCCGGTGGGAAGAGGTGCATGCCGCGCCCGGACCGCACGAGGTCGCGGAGAGGCGACTGCGGCTCGTGGCCGCTGAAGGGAGGCTCGACAGCTCACAACTGGAGTCCGCACTGGGGCACCTGGCCTCCCCCGAGTTCACCGAGTACCTCTCGACGCATCCGCTGCCGGGCGACGCAGTCGACCTATCGGACGGGTTGCGGCACTGTGCGGAGACCTCGGCACCGACAGGGTCCGTGCTCGAGGAACTCCTGACCGGCACTGAGGACGCTGCCCGGTCCGCGCTCGCAAAGGCCCGGCACAGCGCCGACGCGGTCTCCTTGATGGCGGCCGTCGCTCTGCTCCCGGGACAGGACCGCACGGTGATCGAGCAGTTCGCCACAGCAATGCGCCCCTTGCTCGGTGTGCGTGCTACCAAGACAGGACAGAACGAGGCGCCGGAGGAACAGTCGCCGGATGTCCTCGGCCCCTCGTTCGAGGACCGGCTCGAAGCCATCGGCGCCCGCCCGCTGGCACCGCGTAGTTCGCCCACCGACCGGTACCGCTACCCCGTGCAGCCGATCGTCTTCTCCGGCAGGCACCGCTCCGTGACACTCCTGCGCCATCTGTGGCTGGATTTCGAGGGCATGCCAGACGCGCTGTGGGGAGCGCTGGAGCAGTTGCGCTATCAGCCGGGCTTGGATGTGGCCGCCGGAGAGGCGATCGGCCGGGTGCTCGCACATGCCACCGGCCCCGGTGCGCTGACTCAGCTGCACCGCTTCGCCTCTTCGGGCGACCGCTGGCGCCGACGTCTGGTGGCAGTCGCGCTGGGAGAGATCGTCCAGCACCCCCTGGTGTCCGGTGCGGTCAAGGAGCAGATGCGCCGGTGGAGCCGGTCATCTGCCGTTCTCCGCTGCACGGTCGCCGAGACCTGTGCGGGTAGCTACGGTCTCGCCCGGCCGGCCGCGGCCCTCAAACTTCTGGACACCGTCCTCGACGGCTCCTCTCCGGAATTGGACGCGAAACTGCGTTCCGCCGTCTCCTTCGCGCTGGGCGCCCTCCTCACCGAGGAGGCGAACCACATTGAGGTCCTGGAGACGGTGACGAGGTGGCTGGAAGCCGGCCGGGGAACGCCCCGTCACACGCTGGCGGTGCACGTGATCCACTCCATGTCCCTCTCGACGTTCCCCCAGCCGGGCGCACCGGGTGCGGTCCGGATGAGCCTGGCCCGGACGCTGGAGCGCCACCCCGCGCAGGGTATCGCCCTCGTCGTGCTGGGTCTTGACGACCCGGCCACGTACGAAGCGGTGGCCCAAGGGCTTGGGCGGGTCGAAGCCGACCCCGATATGTTCCAGAGGACGGCCTTCGACCTCGTGGTGCGCGAGCTCTCCCGTACCGCTCGCCATCGTCGGGGAGTCATCCGCTTCCTACTGGGGCGCCACCGAGATCACACGAACACATCGCGAAGGAGGAGTGCGTCATGAGCAGGCCACTGTTTACGTCGGTCAGTTCTTCACCAGTTCGGCAGCTGCTGCGGCAACGGTTCGGATCGTCTTCGGATCGCGCGCTCGTCTTCCTCTCGGATCAGGAAGCGGACCGCGTCGAGCCGCCGCGGGGCGGAGACATCTGGGGATACCCCCGACCGTCGATCGGGGCGGCCTTCCGACGGGAGTTCGACTCGATCGGGTGGGTCTCGCTGGCAGAGCGCCGGACCGTGGTGGAGGTGCCACGCCGGGGTCCTGCGACATCAACGCCTTCGCGAGCACGCTACGAAGTAGCCTGGAACGTCAGCAATCCGGTGGTCGCGGCACGCAGCGGCCTGACGGAGGACGCCGCGTGCCGGCTGATCGACCAGGCCATCCATGGAAGTGCCGGATTGCCGGGTGCTTCCGATCCCTTTCGACAGCCGCCGACCCTGTACGGGACCGCTCAGGTCGAGCCCCCCGGTCAGCCGCGGAACATCGACGGGGCGGGCCTGACCTACTGGTTCCTGGACCCTCCAGGCGGCCTCCTCCCGGCTGCAAGCCATCCTGCCGAGCTCCTCCTTCCGCCGGGCTTCGGCGAGACCCACCGCGAGGCGTACCGGTTCTACCGCGAGGTGGTGGCCGGCGGGCCGGTCGGTCTGGCGGCGCTGTGGCTGCTCTACCATCCCGACCAAGCCAGGGAGGTGCTCGACTGGACGGTCGCACATGGTGAACTGCTCACCGAACGGGACGGATGGGAGCGGACGCTGGCGGCAACGCTTCAGGGACTGACGAAGGAGGACCGGGGTTTCGTCGGGGTGAACCTGGCGCGCCTCCTCAGCGAAGCTGGCGTACCCCAGGGCGATGAGGTCTTGCGCAGGATAGGTGGCGCAGGTGTACCGCACAGCGGCATGAACGGCTTCCACGGAGGGGCTCCGTGATGTGGGCTCTACCGTCTCACCTCGCCCATTTGAGAACCCGGCCCGAACACCATGTCTCGGACGCGGACCACGTGGTGGTTCTGTCGCGAGAACTCATCGCACAGAACTATCTGGAGATCGGCCGGGCTGACGGCAAGGCAGCCATCCTTCTGGCTACTGGGGGAACACTCTTCGGGCTCCTTCTCGTACGGCGTCCCCTCGATGTCTTGTGGGCCGTCCTTTTGTGGTGGACGGCAGCGGCCACCACGACCGGGGCGTTGGTCTTCCTGCTCCTGGCTCTCGCCCCGCGCCGTGGGGCGAGAGCCGGCGAGAGGCACGGCCTCCTCGCGTACTACGAAGACGTGGTGCGTGCAGAGACACGCGCCGACTTGTCGGCTGGGCTCAGGCGGGACGGCTCAGATCCACAGCCCCGGCTACTCCGTGCGCTGAGGGAGACCAGCAGGATCGCCCGAGCCAAGAACCGCTGCGTGCGGCACGCCATTGTCATGCTGCTACCGGCGATCACCGCGGCCTTCCTGGCCGTTGCGCTCGGTCGCTGACCAGGATCGAGCGAGAGGTTCGGGGCTGGCCCGAGAGGGGGAGGGTGAGTGCGCCCAATGCCCCCTGCAATGCGCGGTATCTGCGGTACCGTCCGGCGCAGGCGCGCGTCTGACGCAGCCTTCTGGGGCGTGGAGGGGAGTAAGGGTGGCACCGCGGCCGGGGGGCGAGACGGACAAGTTCGGCAACCGCTACGAGGGTGCCTGGACCGTCAGACATGCTCTGTACGTGCTGCTGGACAGAGGCACATCGATCACTCTGGAACCGGGTTCCCCCTCGGGCGACGGAATCGAGTTCGCGTACCGGTATGACGGGGGGACGCAGGTCCACCAGGTCAAGCGCCAGAACCGGAACGCCAACAGTTGGAATGTTGCTTCCCTCCGAGGCAAACAGGTCTGGAACAGTCTGCGATCCCACGCCGACGCGGGCCGCGCATTTCACTTCGTTTCTCTGCTTCCTGCCCGTGAACTTGACGAGCTGGCCGACCGCGCCCGACGCTCCGACGGCTTTCCGTCCTTCGAAATCGAGTGGCTGACGGATGGGCTCAGAGGGCCCTTTCAGGCATTGGCCGCGCCCGATGTCTATGGCTCGGCCGAAACGGCCTGGCGCATGCTGAGAAGCCTCTGGGTGGAATGGCACAACGAGCGGGACATCGTGAACATCAATGCGGTCCTGGCCGAACAGGTCCTTGCTGGGGCTCCAGGGCGCCTTGCCGCCGTCGGACTCGGCGACCTCTTGCTGAACAATCGGGGGACCACTCTCGATGCCCCGGGCATCATCGCCCGACTGGGGGAGTACGGGCTGAGGCAGGTCAGAGGGACGGGCGGGGACAAGGCGGGGGACGAGGCCGGCGAGGCGACGCGTCGGTGGGCAGCGGGCGTCGAACGTGAGCTGCTCCGCCCCGAGATCCCCCGCGAAGCGGCTGATCAGCTCGTGGAGGTCCTTGCGAGTGACGTACGACGGACCGTAGTTCTCACGGGTGCCGCAGGCAGCGGAAAGAGTGCAGTGCTGCACCAGGCTTTCACTGCCCTGACCAAGCTGGGTACCCCCGTGCTCGGGTTCCGTCTCGACCGCCTGGCTCCCTTTACTACGACCCATGAGCTGGGCCGAGGCATCGGTCTGGTCACATCACCGGTCAATGCGCTCGGAGCCGCGGCGAACGGGCGCCCGTGTGTGCTGATCGTGGACCAGCTCGACGCGGTCAGCCTGGCCTCGGGGCGCATTCCGGACACGTTCGACGTGGTGGCCGACCTGATCGGTGAGGCGATGGCGCACCCTGCCATGCGCGTCGTCCTCGTGTGCCGGACATTCGATGCCCACGCCGATCACAGGATCCGTCAACTCACGGCATCGGACCGTTCCACATGCATTTCAGTCGATCGGCTCTCCGATGCACAGGTCGATGCCGCGATCGCGAGCATGGGCCTCGGTGCTTCTCCTTTGACGCCTTCGCAGCGCGGCTTGCTGCGGTCTCCGCTGCATCTGGTCCTTCTGGCTCAGATCGCCGGCCAGGGGGAAGCCCTTTCCTTCCGCACTACCCGGCAGCTGTTCGACGCCTTTTGGAACAGCAAACGGAAGGAGTGCATGCGTCGTCAGCCGTCCGTGCGGTTCCACGAGGCGGTGTCGGCCGTAATGACGGCCATGAGCACGAGGCAGCGGCTCTTCGTACCGGACAGTGTGCTTGATGCGGACGACCTTGCCGTGAGCGGGGACGTGTTGGTGTCGGAGCACGTGTGTGTGCGAGACGGCAGACAACTGGCTTTCTTCCATGAGAGCTTCTTCGATTACGCCTTTGCCCGCGACTGGCTCCGGCGCGATGAGAGCCTGGTCGCATTTCTCGTCGATGGGGAGCAGGAGCTCTTCCGCCGGGGACAGGTGAGGCAGGTTCTCGACCATCTGCGGGACCTGGACCCGGAGCGGTTCGCCGAGGAGGTGGAGGCGTTGCTGACCAGTCCGGAGATCCGTTATCACCTTAAAGACCTGACTTTGGCAGTGCTTCACGGTTTGGAGGACCCCACCGCCAGTGAGTGGGGGGCTGTCTCACGCGTCCTGGACTCTCGCCCTCCTTTCCATTTGCAGCTTGTGAACGCGGTCAGCAAGGCAGCATGGTTCCGCCGCGCGGATGATGAGTCCGTATTCGATGACTGGCTGATCAGTGCCGATGCAAGGGAGCGCGACTGGGCCGTGCGGATGATGGCCGCGGGCGCTGAGGCTGCTCCCGACCGAGTGGCCCGCCTGCTGGAACCGCACACGTCGCATCATCAGTTCCCGGACTGGCTGGCGTGGGTCGTGCGCTTCGGCCGCTTCGCTGACAGCAGGAGGCTTTTCGATCTCCTACTGGTCGGCGTACGAACCGGGCTTCTCTCCGGACACGAGCACCTCATCTGGATCTCAGCGAGTGATCTGGTCGAAGAGCAACCTGCTTGGGCAGTAGAGCTGATCGGTGCTCTGGTGTCGGATCGTCCGGACGCCCTCCAACTCGATCACGACGGCAGAGTCACCGTCCTACGCAACCGGGACCACTCGGCGATCCGTGTGGTCAAGGCTGCCGCTCTGGGGGCTCCCGAGGATTTCTGCGTCCGATTCCTTCCGTTGCTCCTGGACGTCATGGCTGCAACGGCCATTCCGCCGCGCGCGTGTTGTCCGGTCTACGACAAACACTTCGGCTTCCGTAACCCAGATGACGGACCCAGCGAGTTGGGCGACGCCCTGCTCCAGAGCACGGAAACGGCTCTGCGAATCCTGGGGGACCAAGACCCTGCTCGCGTTCGGGAGCTTGTAGCGGGGCTCACGGTCCTGCCATTCGATGCGGCACAGTGGCTCTTTTATCATGCCCTGATCGGGGCAGGCCCCGCCCTGGCTGAGTGGGCTGCGGAGATCCTGCTACAGGGCAGACATCGATTCCTGTCCGGCCATCTGTCCAATGTTGCATGGGGCGCCCGAGAAGTCCTGCGCGCCATTGGCGACGCCTTGTCCGACGCCACTCTCGCGCAGCTGGAGCGTGCGCTCCTCCATCTGCGTCTTCCTCCAGACGACGAGCTCGCGCCCTGGCATGAGTTCACTCTGCTGACGGCGCTTCCCGAGGGCCGGCTTTCCGATCGGGCGGCCCGTAGGCTCGGAGAACTCCGAAGGCTCCACGATGACAAGCGGGAGCCTGAGGCACCGCGTGGGGCGACGGCAGGTTTCATCGGGCCGCCGATCTCGTCGGAGTCGGCCCAGTGCATGACCAACGACCAGTGGCTGGGCGCCATGAGGAAGCACAGTCAGGACCGCACGGACTGGACGACCTTCACAGGCGGGGCCCGGGAGCTGTCACACGTGCTGCAGAGCATGACGGCGGCGGACCCCGGCCGTTTCGCGCGCCTCGCTTTGCGGATGGATGCCGGGCTGCACCCTGCGTACGGAGCGGCGTTACTGCTTGGTCTCGGTGACGCGGAGCCCCATGCCGATACGGACACCGTCTTCGCGGCGATCCGTCATCTCGCACGCCAAGGTCGGCCGGCACACGATCGTTGGCTCGGATGGGCCGTACGGAAGTATCTGGCCGGTCTGCCCCTCGATCTCTTCCAGGCACTGCTGGATCGCGCGCTCGGTTCCGAGGACGCCGATGACACGGTCGGCGAGGACGAAGACGATGTGGAGCGGGACCTGCTGACCGCTGGGATCAATACCGTGCGCGGCAGCGCTGCCGAAAGCCTGGGCGACCTGTTGGTCCACGATGCGGACGGCTCCCGGGCAGCCTTGGTGGTACCTCGTCTGAGCAGGCTGTCCGCAGACCCCTCGCTCGCCGTCCGAGCATGCGTGGCTCACGTGCTGCACGCGGCAATGAGGTACGACCGCACTGCGGTGGCCGAGGCCTTCACCGAGCTCATCCGAGCCCCGGATCAGCTTTTGGCTTCACCACACGTGTTCCGTCTCTTCGTGGCGTTGTGCCATGGGGACCCAGTGGCGGCCAGGCCGGTGATGGAAAGGATGCTGGACTCCTCGGTGGCAGCGGTGCGTCGGATCGGTGGAAAGGTCGCCGCGCTGGCAGCCATGGAGTGGGAGACGTCGGATCTGCTGGCCAGGGTGCTGGCCGGAAACGACGGCGCGCAGCGACAGGGTGCCGCGGACGTGTGCGCTCAGCGCCTCGTGAGCACCGGGGACGCGGCCTTGGCGCATCACGCACTCGTCCGGTTCTTCCACGATCCGGACGAGGACGTGCGGGGAGCCGCCGCGGCTGTGGCAATCGCATTGCGGGGCCGGCGGCTGGGGCCCGTCCGCCGGACGGTGACCGCGCTCATTGATTCTGGAGCTTTCGAGCCGGCCCTGCCCCAGTTGCTGATCACACTTGAGCAGGCCCCTGACAGGGTCGATGAGCTGGTACTGGCATGTGCGCGGCGATTCCTCGACGTGTTCGGTGCGGCATCGGCCGACATGAGGACCGGTGCCGCGGCTGACGCGCACCACGTCGGGGAGCTACTGGTGCGCGCCCACACCCAGGCGGGCTCAGCTGCGCGGCGGTCCGAGATCCTGGACCTGCTGGACCAGATGCTGCTCCGGGGTTCCTATGGCGTGGCACAAGCGATCGGCAGCGCCGACCGGGGCTGAGCTCCTTCACGAGGAGAACAGCGCGTGCTCCGGCCGTGCGCCGCCGTGCGCCCCGGAGTGCGTTCGGTGTACCTCTGGCCCGTGCGGAAACGCGGACCACGGCGCCGACGGCGTGCTCTGCTGTGCACATGATGCACGGCTCGAACATGTATGGTCGCGCGCCGTTTCTCGGCACCTTGACGGATGGGGCGCGCACGGCCTTCGCGCTGCTTGGGACCCGGAGCACCTTCGCCGTGGGGGACGTGCTGATCAGTGAGGGCGAGGGCGCGCAGGAGTTGATGCTGCTCCACCAGGGGGTGGTCAAGGTGACCGGCCGTCTGGACGGTGATGGGGCAGCCCTCATGGACATCAGGGTCGAAGGAGAGGTGGTCGGTGAGTTGGCAGCCATGGATTTTGGGCCGAGATCGGCGACGGTCACCGCCTGTGGTGACGTGGTCGCCACCGTGGTCCCCAGGTGCGAACTGCTGCCTTTCCTCCGGGCCAACCCCGAAGCGGAATTGGCCCTCAAAAGGGTGATCGGCAGCCGATTGCGCCGCTCCGACCGCTGGCGCCTGGATTTCGGTAGGCACCCGGTCCTGGTCCGGCTGGCCCGGGTGCTGGTCGAACTGGCCTTGGCGCAGGGGAAGCCGGGCCGAAATTCGGTGCGGATCGAGGTGAACTTGTCCCAGTCCGAATTCGCCGCGCTCGCCGGTGCCAAAACGGACACCGTGCAGAAGACGCTTCGCCAGCTTCGTGAGGACGGGCTCATCACCACCGGCGAACGGCGGACTCAGGTGCGGGACCTGGCCCGACTGCAGGAAGTAGCGCTGCTCAGCATGCCATTCACGTAGCACCACAGCCACAAACCCGTATTAATGCGGGTTTGTGGACTGCTCCACCTCCTTCCTCGCACAGTTGGCTGCACCGCACCCAACAAGCATTGGAAGGTGGCGAGTTGTCATGAACGAACCCTCCTCCCCTCCGCTCCCGGACGTCATCCCGCACCGTCGGCTGTGCCTGGCGGCGGACGTGGAAAAGTACAGCCGTCTCGACACCCGGACCCAGTCGGCCACTCAGGCCGACCTGGTCCGGTTGCTGGACGAGGCGGCGACGTTGACCGGACTGGACCGCGCGGCTTGGGCCCGCCAACCGCAAGGCGACATGGAGTTCGCCGTACTCCCCGCGGACACCCCGGAAGCCACCGCGCTGGGGCCCTTCGTGCACCACCTGTCGGCCTGCCTGAGCACGCTCAACGCCCGTCCGGAGACCCCGCGGATCAGGCTGCGGCTGGCCATCGACGCTGGTGTCGCCACGGACGCCACTCTTGGTCACGCCGGACCTGCGCCGGTCGCCGTGGCACGCTACGTGAACGCCCCCCAGTTGAAGGCCGTGTTGGCCGCCCTCACCTCGGCCGACCTCGCCGTCATTGTGTCGGATCGGCTGTACCAGGACGTTGTACGGTTCGGGCACCCCGGCCTCGACCCGGCGCAGTACGTCCGTGCCCATGTGCAGGTCAAGGAGTTCGGAGGCTACGGCTGGATCCGTGTGCCGGGGCACGGCCCCGACGGCATCAGGCCGGTCGTGGAAGAAGTGACCGAGCCGCTGCTGTTGCCGCAAGCGCCCGTCCAGAGTCGGGCGAACCTCTCCCAGCACGTTCACCAAGGTGTTGCCGTCGGCGGGGACGTGAGCGGCGGTGTGAGCGTCGGCGTGCCCATGATGCCCCCGTCAGCCAGCCCCTGGCGCGTGTGGTGACCGATTCGGGCAAGGCCGCGCTCCGCCTTGCTGGGGACAGCACCCAGTGGGCGGACTACGGGGTGAACGTCGGCCACGACGTGCATGGCGTCATCAATGTCTACCTGCCGTCCACCGCCGCGCGAACGCCCTGGTGCCGGACCCAAGGAGCGAGCCCGATCTCGGGGAAGCGCCACGCCGCTGCGCGGTCGGCGCTGACTGCCCTGGGGAGTGCCTGCGAGCTGGCTGCCGCGGCGCTGTCGTATGCCGGCCTGATGGGGTCGGAGAAGGAGAAGCCATGATCAGGACTGACCCGGCCGGAGCGTTCTCCCTGATCGAGGGAGCCCTCCGCAAAGAACCCGTGGGTGCACCGTGGCTCCTGGTCGTGAGTGTCGGCCACAGCTCGGTACGGCTGTCCCCGGAGGAATGCAGGAATGCTCTTTACGGACCGCGACGCGACGAGGGACTGCGGGCGACGATTTGGCGACAGGCTGTCGCGGAGGCCAGGCAAGAACCAGCGGGTGGGGCCGGCACGGGACGCTTACTTGTCGTCTGGCTGGCGATTCCCGGCCTGTACCGCAACCTGCGTCGGATCCTGCGCCAGCTGCGGGTCGAGCGCGCCGATCTCGAGGCGGAGGCCGTATTGGCCGTACTCGGTGCCCTCGACACCGCGCATCCAGACAGCCCGGACCTGGGCGGTCACATGATCAAGGAGGCGGTGAACCGGATGTGGTCCTATGCCGACCGCGTCAGGAGGGAGGTTCCCGTTGTCGACGTAGCGCGCTTCGCCGAGGCCCGCTGCGTCACGGCACTGCGAGGGGAGCCACAACAGCCGACTGATGAGTGGGAACTGCACCTCACGCCCCCGCCACGCCATGACGGGCTGGCCGCGACACTCCGTTTCACGGATTCGCGCACCCGACGAGAAGGGGAGCGGATCGGGGCACTGGCACACTGCGCAGGCTTGCCCGACCTGGTATTCCGGGCCCGTCGCCACGAGGACTCGGAACTCATCGGCACCTTGGCGCTGAGCCCTCTAGGGGCTCGGCGGTGAGCGCCCGGTCCGGCCCGCCCCTGGGCTTCGCGGAGGCCTTCGACCTTCCCCTGAGTGTCGACCTCCGGACCGCTGCCCGAGCCTTCGGAGTTTGTCCCGGCACGGCGTACAAACTGATCCGCCGCGGGACCTTCCCTTGCCCGGTTCTGCGCGTCGGCGGGCAGTACCGCATCCCGACCGCGTACCTGTTGCGCGCCCTCGGTATCGAGGAACGGCCGGTGTATGCCGTCGACCTGGAAGCCGGCGCCGCGTACGCGGCCCGGCTCGACGAAACCCACCCTCGCGAGAAGGAGGACCTCGTATGAACGCGTTGCAGGCGCTTCGGTCGGAACCCGACCGGCCTCGGATGTGTTTCGTCGTCGGCCCCATCGGCGACCAGTACGCCGCGCACGGCAGCCCCGAGCGGGAGGCCTACGAGTACCACCTGGGGATCTTCGAACAGGTGATTGCGCCTGCCTGCGAGAAGTACGAGATCGCCGCTGTGCGCGCAGACGGCATCGCGCACGCCGGTGACATCAACGAGCAGATCTGCCGGCATGTCATCGAGTCCGACCTCGTCATCGCGGACGTCAGCGGTGGCAACCCCAACGTGATGTACGAGCTGGGGCTGCGCCACATCACCGGCAAACCGACGATTCACATCGGGGAGGCTGGGCAGTTGCCCTTCGACATCGCCTCGATCAGGACGATCCGGTACCAACGGGCGCGTAGTCATCTGGCCGGTGCGCGGCGCGAGATCGAGAGCGCACTGGAGGTCGGGATCAGGGACGGCTTCGAGCTCCTCACTCCTGCACGGGTGGTGCGGGCGCTCCAGACCGTCGACGGGCAGTCGCCCCCTGAACCGAGCGGAAACGCGGGAGACACGACCGAAGAGGACCCGCCCGGCCTGCTCGACGACTTCGCCGCGATCGAAGACGGGCTGGACGAGATGACCGCTCACTTGGAGGCGATCACAAAGGCGATCGAGACGATTGGAACTCTGACCGAACAGGGCAACATCGAGATCCTCGACCTCACCCAGGCCAACGCCCCGGCGAGCGCACGGCTCGCGGCTGTGGCCCGGTATGCGGGGTCGCTCAGTGCGCCGGCCGGGGAAATGAACGCCGTCTCTGCGGCCTTCGCGGAGCAGATGACAACTCTGGACAGCGGTGTGAGGGCCGCGTTGAGCCTCATCGAGACGACGCCGCTCGATGAGCGTGGCGAGGGAACGGACGAGTTCCTGGAACAGCTCATTGCGTTGGACGAGTCGGCTCAGGAGGGACTGGCACAGATCGGCTTCCTGGGCACCTCTGCCGACGGCCTGATCCGTGTGAGCCGACACCTCCGCAAGCCAGTGAAGGACATCTCCACCGCGGTGAAGCAGATGACGTCTGCCATCACGTGCATGGGAGAGTGGGCGGGCAAGGCCCGAGATCTGTTGCAGGGCACCCCCGAATAAATCTGCCTCGCAGGGACCCGGGCCTCTTGGGCCCGGGTCTCGTTGCGCTCTGGCTTCCCGAGCAGTGGTCGACGATGTGGCGCTACCGAGACGGCTTGCCGCCTCGCATTCTCTCTACAACCATTCGCGTTTCTTGAAGATGACGTACAGGCTGACGCAGGCGACTGCCATCAGCAGGATCGCGAGGGGCGCGCGGCACTCGACGCGTTGCTCGGTGTGGTCCCCGAGTGCTTCCCGGAGAGCCTTCACCTTGGCGTGAGTGAACGGGGGCTTAGCACGTGCTGGGACCCCGACCTAGATGCCGTATTGATCCTGGTATTTGGCAAGGATCGCGTGCGCTTGTCCGTTCATTCGATCTCCGGCGCGGGACCGGGCGATTTCGCTGATCTCGGCGGGTGTGCGCCCAAGCCAACGCATTGTGTTGAGGGCGATACTGATGATGTCGGCGACCTCACGTGCGGCGGCTTCCCGATCGCCGCGCGCGAGGTGGCCTTCAAGCTCGTCGAACTGGATATCTGTGGCACGGCGGAAGTGTGACAGCGGCTTGCGTGCGAGCTCGTCACCCGCTTCCTCCCAGGCGTCCCACATTTTTTGGAACGGGCCGAGTTCGTTCTCCACCGGCGCACTCTCCTAGTTGCCGTTACGGGTTGGGTCCTTTACAGGGTGTGGGTGGGAGATCCGGGCGCCGCCGTCGCTGCGGTCGGGGAGGTTGTCTGGTCGACCATGACTCCCACTCCGATGAAGAACAGTCCGGCGAAGACGAGCGCGATCATCCGGCGGCGCGACAGGCGTGGGACCTCCACCACTTCGTTGATCTTTAGGCCACCACCCACGATCGCGATGGCGACACAGAGCGCACCCACGATGTGCAGAGTCACAGAGTCCTCCCCGTCAAGCACCGATGCTTCTCTGTGTAATTTTGCATGTTCCTGGATGGATGTCTACGTGCTTCACAGTGTCAATCTCCGTAGACCGTCCAGGCTGTGGAGCGTGAGCCGGCGCCGCCCCGTGCTGACTAGGCCTTCTTCGCGCAGCTGTCGAAGAGCGATTGCCACGGCATCGCGCGATGCTCCGATCCGGTTGGCTAGGTCGTGCTGGCTGATCGGCACCGACAGGATGCAGTCGTTGCCCTCCGGCTCACCGAACTCGGCGGCAAGTTCGAGCAGCCATCGCGCGAGGCGGCTTTTGACGCCCAGTCGGGCCAGAATGGCCTGCTGGTCTGACTGGCGCCGCCGCCAGACAGCCGCCTTGTACATCACTGGCCAGAGGTGTTCTTCCTCGATGAAGGACAGCAGTGTGTTGGCGGCGATATCTATTCCGGTCACATCGGTGATGGTGGTGACTGTGGCGGATCGATCTTCCCCCATGAGGACACCTTCGTCGCCCATGACTTCACCCGGCCCGCGGATGGCGAGGATCACCTCCGTGCCGTCGGTCGCGCGCTGGGTCACCTTGACGTGCCCCTGCTCGATGACAAGGACGGAGCGGGAGGGCTGCCCCTCCCTGAAGATGGTCTGCTCCGCGGGGAACTGCACCCTACTGCCATGAGCCCGCAAGGCGTTGCGCTGCTCTTCCTGTAGCACCTCAATGATGGAATGTGCTTCGTTCGCCATGACGGTAACCGTACTATTCGGCAGTCCTGAGTGGAATCCTCCATGGAGATGTCATCGTGTTCGTGCGCTCTCTCCTCTCTTCGGCTCGTGTTGGGCGCCGAGGAAGGGCCAGGCGTTGGTAGCTGGCGAGCGCTGTCTGTGTCCTAATCGTTGGGTGTGTTGGGCTGATCTGACGCGAAGGCGCACGCCCGGAATGCGTTGCGGATCCTTGTGAGTGGCTCGCGGTCACGGTTGTAGCGGAGTTTGTTCGTGAGGAGGACGGCCCAGCGGTCCTGGGCTGGGCTGATCCACATACCCGTGCCGGTGAAGCCGTAGTGGACCCAGAGGTCCTCGGTCGGGGTGGTGCCGGGGGCGGGGTGCCAGAAGAGGCCGCGGGCGGGGGTTAGGTCGCCAGTCTCGATGCGGAGGGATCCCTTGATCCAGGCTGGGCCGAAGGCTGCTTGGGTAGGGACGAGCATGTGGCGGAGGAAGCGGGTGAGGTCGTCGAGGACCGAGAAGGTGCCGGCGATGCCGCAGACGCCGTCGAGGAGGCGGGCGGAGAAGTCGTGGGCGGTGCCCTTGAGGTGGGTGCCGGTGGTCTCGTCGTACTCGGTGGGGGCGCAGCGGGCCGCCTCGGCATTGGGGAGGGGACCGAAGCGGGTCTGCGTCATGCCCAGGGGGTGCCAGATGCGGTCGATGGCGAGCTGGTCCAGTGGCTGACCCGAGAGGTGTTCGGCGAGGTAGCCGAGGACGAGGGCCGCCCGGTCTGTGTACTCGACGGCTTCGCCGGGCGGGCGGTGGAGGGCCTCGTGGAGGACGCCGTCGCGGATGTCCTGGGGGTCGGTGCCGTAGAGGTTCTTCAGGTTGGCGCGCAGCGGCAGGCCGGCGGTGTGGGTGAGCAGGTGGTGGGCTGTGGCCCGGGCTAGGGGGTGGCCTGCGACTTCGTCCCAGAAGGTGCCCAGCGGGGTGTGGAGCTGGAGTTTTCCCTCTTCGACCAGGGTGCCGATCGTGGACCAGACGGCGAGGATCTTGGTGAGGCTGGCCACGTCGAAGACGGTGTCCAGCCGCATCGGCTCGTCCGGGTGGTCGGGGTCGAGGAGGCCGACGGCTCCGCTGGCCTGGATGCCGGCGGCGTTCCCGACGGCCCACACCGCGCCGGGGTAGACCTCGTCGCGTACGCCGGTCTGGAGGAGGTCTTCGATCCGGTCGGTGGTGTGGGTCATGGTCTCCCGATCGTCGTGGGCCGCGGGTGGTCCGCTGGCCAGGTTAGTGACGCGGCCGGGGCGGTGCCGGCTGCGCCACGGGTGGTGTCAGGCGAGTCGCCGGCCGAGGTCGGCGATGGCCGTGGCGGTGGTGCTGAGGGGGAAACGGGCGGCATTGGTGCGGCCGGATGCCCGGAGCATCTCCAGGAGGCCGGGGGTGGTGCGCAGACGGTGGAGGTCGTGGGCTGCGGTGGTGGGGTTGGTGAAGTCGGTGGCCAGGCCGGTGCCGGAGAGGGCTTCGCTCAGGCCGGGGACGGGTTGGTAAAGGACGGGGAGTCCGCAGGCCTGGGCTTCGAGGGCGACGAGGCCCATGGCCTCCAAGGTGGTGGAGGGCACGGCCAGGACGTCGTGTTCGGCGAAGGCCTTCCACAGTTGGTCGCGGCGGAACCAGCCGAGGTAGCGGACGTGGACGCCGAGCTGGCGGAGGACCGGGGCGAGGTCGAGGAACTGGGCGCGCGGGGCCGCGATGCTCAGCTCGACCGAGCGGGTGGCCGCGACGGCTTGGAGGAGGGGTTCGAGGCCCTTCTCGGAGCTGAGGCGGCCTGCGAAGAGGATCCGCAGGTGGCTCGTGGGACGTCGGGCGGGCCGGGGCGGTGGGCCGGTGAGGAGGCGGTCGGGGATGCCCCAGGGGATCTTCTCGATCTTGTGCCTGTCGGTCTTGGGGGCGAGTTTGAGCAGGCGGTCGGCCATGGCGCCGGTGGGGACGACGATCGCGTCGGCAGCGGAGGCTGTCTCGCGGAGAACGCGCAGCTGCGTGGTGTGGTTCTCGGCGTGCAGGAGGTCGGTGCCGTGGACGAAAGCGATCCGGGGGTGGGCGGGTAGGGCCCGCAGGAGGGCGGGAGTGGCGCCGAAGGCCAGGTGGTGCAGGTGCAGCACGCTGATCTGGTGCGGGTCGATGGCGGCCGTCATGGCGTGGCGCAGGTTGGTGACGTACCGGCTGAAGGCGTGGCCGTCGAGGCACTTGCCAGATGCGTGCAGTAGGTCGATGCCGGCTGGGGGGTGGGGCCGGGCGCCGTTGGAGGCGAGCATGAAGGCGCGGGCGGGGATCGCGGGTTGGGTGCCGGCGTAGAGGTCGAGGAAGAGTTCGACGCTTCCGCCGGGGCTGGGGAACGGCAGGTCGAGGGCGGTGGCGACGACGCGGTTCACCGGCGGCCTCCGGGGTTCTCCTCGTAGAGGCGGGATGTCTCGATGCCCTCGCTGGCGCGGTACTTGAGGCCGTGCTGCTGGTAGCTGGCCGGGGAGCCGTGGGTGCGGAGGAAGGCGAGCTTGCCGAAGGTCATGCCGGGCCGGACGCGCACGGGGCGGGTGGCTCGGATCTCCAGGGTCCAGCGGATCGCGTGGCCCTGGTGTCCGAGCGGGGCGGAGACGTGGACCCAGATGCCGAGGGAGCCGGTGGTCCGGTCGCCGTTGAGGAGCTGGGCGTAGGACTCGGAGCCCGTCCGCTCCAGGGTGTGGCCGAGGTAGAGGTGGCCGGGCTCCAGGACGTACCCGTCGTCGGGGAGGGTGAGTTCGGAGAAGGCGGTGGGACTGGCGGCGTCGAGGTCGCCCTCGCAGACGCGGAGCGTGCTGCCCAGGCGCCAGTCGTACGCGTTGGGGGACAGGCGGTCCGGGTCGTACGGGTCGATGATGATGCGACCCGCCTCGCGGGCGGCGGCGATGGCCGGTCCGGTGAGGATCACGAGGTCACCGCCGTGGCGTCGAGGTCGCGCCAGTACGAGGAGGGCTGGGGCCCGGAGGCCGCCTGGTACTTGCCCTCGTACAGGTCGATTGCGCCCTCGGAGACGAAGAACATGATCTGCCCGATCTTCATCCCGGCGTAGACGCGCACGGGGCGGGTCGGGGTGAGCATCAGCGTCCACTGGCCGTGGAAGCCGATGTCACCGATGGGCGCGGTGATCTCGACGAAGAGCCCCAGTCGGCCGACGGAGGAGCGACCGAAGAGCAGGGGGACGAAGAGGTCGGATCCCACCTCCTCCAGGGTGTGGCCGAGGTACAGCTCGCCTGGCCGGAGGACGTGGCCGGCATCGCCGATCTCTGTGCGGCGGGTGGGGTTCGGGCGGTGGGCGTCGAGTATCTGGTCGGTGTAGGTGAGCAGCGTCCCGCCCAGGCGGACGTTGTAGCTGTTCGGGTTGACCTGGGTCGGCGTGAAGGGGGAGATGCGCAGCCGTCCGTCTTTCGAGGCGGAGGTGATCTCGGGTCCGGTGAGGATCACTGGTCGTCTCCCTTGGTCAGGATGCTCCTGATCGCCGAGCCGAGGCCAAGGCCGGAGGGGTGGGATCGGCTGCCGAGACAGGTGTCGGCGAGGTAGTCGGTGGTCAGCACGCTCGTCAGCCCGCCGGGCAGCGGATCGGGGGAGGTGATCAGGGGTCCTGCCCGCTCGGTGAGGTGAGTGAGCAGGGCAGCGGGGTCATTCCGGAAGGCGGGCGCGACCTGGGCCTCGACCAGCTCGTTGTCGAACGGCTCGATGGTGAGTAGATCCCCGGTGGTGAGGACTTCGCCGAGTAGCGTCGTGCGCACGGCGGTCTCGTTGAGGACGACCGCCTCGCTGCCCAGCCCGCTGCACAACCGGTCGGCCAGCTCGCGGAGCAGGGCGCGACGGTCGAGCGGCCTGTTCCGATGGGCCGCGACGAGACGACCCAGCGGCTCGGCCAGCTGCGCGTCGATAGAGGCGATCTGTTCACGGACGGATTCGAGCCCGGGCGGCAGAACGGACTCCCAGGTGTCAGGGAAGCGGGCGGTCCGTCCGACCCAGCCTTTGGGGGAGCGCTCGGCGACTGCGTAGCCGACGGCGAGTTCCTGGCCCTTGAGCACGAGGGTGCTGCCGACCCGTTCGGGTCCGGTGTGTTCGCTGTGGCAGTGGCCGGCGAAGATCACGTCGAGGAAGGGGCACGCCTCGGCGAGCTGGAGGTCCTGCTCGAAGCCGGAGTGGCTGAGGAGGACCCAGGAGTCGACCTCGTGGTGGTGCGCGAGCATCAGTTCGCGCAGAGTCTGGACGGGGTCGGTGACGCGGTGGGCGGACCGCTGCCCGGCCGGGATCGAGTTGAACGCCTGCAGGCCGATCACGGCCGTGACGGCCGTCCTTCGGCCCGCGATGTCCACGATGCGCAGACGTCGGAAGAGCGCGTTGCCGGTGGAGTCCTCGACGACGTTCGCGCATACGGTCCGCTGGTGGAGGCCCGGCTCGAAGTAGTGAAGCCAGCCGTGGTTCCCGGGAGCGACGACGTCGTACAGGGCGAGCAGGATGTCCCGTTCGAGCGCGCCCCTGCCGAGGCGGTAGTACCCGGTGCCCTCGAAGAAGTCGCCGCAGTCCACCAGCAGGCTGTCCGTGCGTGCCTGGTGGAGGTGCCCGAGCAGCGGGCCGTCGGCACCGAGGGCGGAGTGGACGTCGGTGGTGGCCAAGATCTGTCGTAGGGAACGGGACGTGGTCATGGCGCGACCTCGCAGATGTCGGCGCCGAGGTGGAGGAGCTTGCCGGGCAGGTCGGCGTGGCCGCGGCGGAGCTGGTCGACTCCGCCGAGGGTGGTGATGCCGCGGGCGGTCAGCGCCGCGACCATGAGCGCGGAGCCGGTGCGGATGTCGGTGGCCTCTACCCCGGCTCCGGTGAGGCGTTGCGGGCCGGTCAGACGGCATTCGGTGGGGGAGATCTCCTCGATCTTCGCGCCGAGCCGGGCCAACTGGGGCAGCAGGTTTCCGTGGCGGCCGGGGTTGATGGAGTCGGCGAACAGGTGTGTCCCGGGCTGGCCGAGAGCCAGTGCCATCAGGGGAGGTTCGAAATCGGCGTCCAGGCCGCCGGTGGCGAGTGTGGCGATGGCGCGAAGGGGACGGCCCATGGGCCGGGCGGCGCTCCCGTCGACCAGGAGGACGTCTTCCCGTACCGAGGTGGGGATGCCCAGCCGCTGCAAGGCTGCCTGCAACGGCACCACGTCCCGACCTTGGACGCCCTCGATACGCGCGGTCCCACCGGTGGCGGCGACGGCGCAGGCCAGGGTGCCTGCCTCGATCTTGTCGCCCGGTACGCGCCAAGCCGGAGCCTCGGCCGGTGATGCCGCTGCCGGGCTCAGGTCCAGGACCTGTTCCCCGGCTCGGGCCTCCCATCCCGCCGAGCGCAGGGCGTCCAGCACGGCGAGGACTTCCGGCGACAGGTTCGGCCGACCGAGGCGCAGCGCACGGCCCGCGACGACCGCACGCAGGACGGCGACGACCGTCGCACCGCGCGACCGGAACGGGAGCGAGTGGGAAACCGTTCCGGTCGCGGGTCGACCGGCCGCGACGTCATAGCCCTCGTCATGGACGGCGACACGGTCACCGAACGCCTCGTACACCTTGAAGTGCAGGTCCATGCCGCGCTCCCCGATCCGGCATCCCCCGGGCCAGGGCAGCCGGGCGCTCCCTTGTAGGGCGAGGAGTGCGGGCACCAGGTAGTACGACGCGCGGATCCGTGCGGCCGCGGCCAGGTCGGGTTCCGCGGGTACGGCGTCAGGGGCCATGATCACCACGCTGTCGGGCCGTCCCACGGCCCGGGCGACGTGCCAGCCCGCTCCTTCGATCAAGGTGAGCATCCAGTGGACGTCGGCGCTGGCGGGGACGTTCTCCAGCTGGACGGTCCGGCGCACGGCTGCTGCGGAGGCCAGCAGCGGCAGGGCGGCGTTCTTGGAGCCGTCGACGGTGACCGAACCGGAGAGGGGACTCCCCGGACGTACGGCGATGACCTCCGCGCTCGTCGCAAGAGTTCGATGGGGTGCCATGCGTTCAACTCCTTTGCAGGGGAGGTTGTGTGATGGACGGCGTGACCGAGGTGGGTACGGACAGATCGAGCTCGGCCCAGCAGGACTTGCCGCCGGCGCTGTGGTCGACGCCGTGCCGGTCGGCGAGGGCGTCGATGATCAGCAGCCCGCGGCCGTCCTCGGCGTCCGTACGGGGTGGGCGTGCGTGGGGGAGGACGGAACTCCAGTCGCGGACCTCGAAGCGCAGTCGGCTGCCGCGCAGGCGAGCGGTTACGGAAGCAGCTTCGTTTCCCGTGTGCTGAACGGCGTTCGCCAGCAGTTCGCCGGCCACGACCTCTGCCACGCAGATGCCGTCGGTGCCGATGACCGAGCGCCAGCCCCTGATCTCGTTCATCACCTGGTGCCGGGCACGAGCGGCGCCCTCGGGCGTACTCGTGACGGCCAGCGTGATCTCGTGCACTTCCATGAGCAGCCTCCTGGAGGGGTGCGGTTCCACCAGGCAAGCGGGTCAGGAGGCGGCTGCGCGACGGGCCGCGCAGCCCCTGCATCGTTCATGCACGTTGTGCATGGCGGGCAAGTTCGTTGCAGCTAGGCTCGGTTGAGCAGGCAGGATCGGTCTCGGCAGAAGGGGCCGTGGCGGAGATGGTCGACAAGCAGGGCGAGGGGCACCGGATCGGTGAACTGATCCGCCGGGCTCGGGTCTTACAGGGCCGCTCACAAGCGGACGTGGCCGGCGAGCTGGGGTATCACCAGTCGAAGATCAGTCGGCTGGAGGGCGGACGCGGAACGGACGACATCCGCGTCCTGCGCGACGTCGCACGCATCCTGCGCATTCCTCCGGCCCGACTCGGTCTGGGGGAGGCCGCCCCGGAAGCCGATCCCCACGACCCGGAGACAGAAGAAATGCTGCGCCGCCGTACCTTGCTTGCCGCCAGCGTCACCGCGCTCACAGCCTCGGTCGCGCCGACGGCTGCGCACCCCGCGCTCGTCCAGGCGCTCCTGCCCGGGATGCCGACGACTCCGACGACGGAAGCGCCGGAGTCCGGGGAACTACGAAACCGGGCCACGGCCATCCGGCGCCTCTGGAGCACGTGCGACTACGCGGAGCTGGAGCGGACCCTTCCCGGTCTGATCACCGATCTCCGCCACTGCATCGCCGACTCCCCGCAGGCCGAGGAGCTTCCTCGCTTCCTGGCCACGGCCTACCAGACCTCGGCCAGCCTCCTGCTCAAGCAGGGAGACCCCGGCACGGCGTGGCTCGCCGTCGGGCGCGCGATGGCCGAGGCCGAACGCTCAGGTGATCCGCTTGTCCTCGCCGCCAGCGTCCGCCTCCACGCGCACGTCCTCGTCCGCGAACAGCACGCCGGCCAGGCCGTCACACTGATCAAGCACACGGCTTCACTACTCGCCGGTGCGTACGACCGGCAGCCCCACCACCACCTCTCCGTGCTCGGGTTGCTGCTACTGCGCGGAGTCACCGCTGCCAGCAGGGCCGGGGACCGTGCTGCCACCGCAGAGTTCCTGGCCGAGGCCAAGGAGGTGGCGAAGTACGTCGCCCTGGACCACCCCGACGCCTGGGCCAACTTCAGCCCCACCAACGTGGCCCTCCACGAGGTCAGCGCGGCCGTGTCCTTCGGCGATGCGGGGGTCGCCATCGACATCGCCAGTCCGCTCATGCGCCGCCACATCCCGGTGCCCGAGCGCCGGGCCGCCCTATGGGTGGAAGCCGCGCGTGCCTACGCGCAGCAGGGCCGCCTCGCCGACGGCTACCAGGCCCTGCGGATCGCGGAGACCTGCGCAGCCCAAGACGTACGGCGACCAGCCGTCCGGGACCTGGTCGCCGACATGGCGGCCCGGGATCGTCGGCGTACGCTGCCAGAGCTCCACCACTTCAGCCGCCGACTGGGAGTACCCGCGTGACCGATTCGCAGCGCAAGCCCTTCCTGTACGTCGTCGTCTGCGCGGCCGGGATCGCGGGCGACGTCGGCAAGCTGATCGACGCCGCGCACGAGCGGAGCTGGGACGTCGGCGTCGTCGCGACCCCGCAGGGGCTTCCCTTCCTCGACGTTGCCGCGATCGAGGAGCGGACCGATTACCCCGTCCGCTCCGCCTGGCGCGCGCCCGGCGACGCACGGTCCTTCCCGCCCGCCGATGCGATCGCCGTAGCCCCGGCCACCTTCAACACGGTCAACAAGTGGGCGGCCGGCTTCGCGGACAACCTTGCCCTCGGCATCCTCTGCGAGGCCCCGGGCATGGGCATCCCCACCGCCGTCCTGCCCTACGTGAACACCGCCCTCGCAGCCCACCGGGCGTACCGGCGGAGCCTCGCAGAGCTGCGCGAGATGGGTGTGCTGGTCGGCAGCTACGAGCCTCACCGCCCGAAGTCCGGCGGCGGTGCCGACCGCTTCCGCTGGGAGGAAGCCGTTGACCTCCTGGCTCCGTTGCTGGCGGCAGGGGCCGCCCACCACTGATCCTGCGACTGCCAGTGGGTAGGACCTGCCGGACGTGCGCATCTGGAACGCCTGCGACCGGTGACCGGGAGGTACCCGGTCTCCGGTCGCAGAGTGCTGTTTCGGGCCGGTCAGTCTTCGTAGGGGAGGTATATGCCGCCGTCCGGAGCGGCGATGGCGCACAGGCGCTCGTACTCGGTGCGGTCTTCATCGGTCATGTGCGGGAGTACGTCCATGACCATGCGGGCTTCGGGGTGACGGGCGAAGTACGAGTACAAGAGTTCGATGAGAGCCTCCGTGGCCGTGTGCTGCTCAAGGGCAGCCGCAGCGTTGCGGGCGCTCAGCGCTGCCGTGGCTTCGAGTTCGGCACGCGTTGCCTGGAAGGCGGTGGCCTGTTCGGCCCGGGTGAAGGGGCGTCCGTCACTGTGGGACCAGGTGTCGGTGTCGGGCCGGAGCTTGAAGTCTGCGTCCAGCAGCAGGGCGATGACTTCGATGCGCAGTTCGGTTTCGGGCATGCGGGGGTTTCCTTACGGGACGGGGGTTGGTGGTGATGTTTTCAAGGCTCCGGAAAATCCCCGGTTTGGCTGACCGGGGATCGTCGGCTATGTAGGGGGCCGGAGGCGTCCGGGCGTCAGCGCCGGCGGGAGGCGTTGCTCGTGGCCTTCGGAACCGGTTGTGTGGTCGCCGCGCGCCGGGGGAGTGATGCTGCGGGATCGGCAGGCAGGTGCGCGAGACGGCGGAGACGCCAGACGAGGACGTCGCTGACGGAGGTGGCGCTGTCCAGCTCCCGGTGCCGTGTGGCTTCTACGAGGAGGCGGTCCGGGTTGTGGCCTGCGGCCTGGGTATCGGCGAGGGTGGCCGCCAGGGCGGGCCAGCCCGGCTCGGCCAGAACTTGTTCGGCGATCTCGGGCAGCGCCTGGCGTAGGACGGCTGCCTGTCGTCGCTGCAGTGGCAGGGAGCGGCCTCGCTGGTGGAGCACGGACATCGGCTGGGCGGCCGCGATCTCGTACGCGGCGCCCAGGTGTTGGGCGGCTTGATGGGCGGCTTCGGCTTGCTGGGCGTGGTGCTTCTTGGCGTGCCAGTTCGCCGCCGCGGTGACGAGGAAGAACGCGGTGTCGATGAGCATGGCGGTGGTGGCGCCGTCCTCCCCGCGGCCGAGGGCTGGTCCGCTGTGGGCGAGGTCGTGCGCGGCCTGGCGCAGGGCGTGGTCGTGCCCGCGTACGGCGCGGACGTGGGAGCGCGAGGCCCGCTCGAACGCGAAGGCTGCATCACGGAGTTCTCGTTGGGTGTGGGCGGCGGAGGTGTCGGCGAGCGCGTCGAGGACCTCGCCGGCAGCGGCGATCTGGGCTGCTGCCGTGCCGTCGTCGCCGTGCTCGATGAGCAGCAGCGCCTGCCAGGTCGCCGTGGTGGCGCGGCGGCGGGCGTATGCCGGGCCGGTCACCGGCGGGAGAGCGGGCTGCTCCGGTGAGACGACTTCGTCGGAGGAGGGTTCTGCCGGCGGGGTCCAGCGTTCGCGGATGCGCGGCAAGGAGAGGTCGGAGGCGAGCTTGGATCCCGAGTAGAACACGGGCTCGCCGTGCTTGTTTCGGTCGTCGGGCAGGGCCACGGTGTAGCCGAGGAGGTCCCCGGACGGTGCCACGCGCTGCTTTACCAGGAGACCGGCATGGGTGAGGCGGCCGAAGAACTCCTCCTCGCTCTGGGCGCCGGCCGCCGCGCGTCGGACGCTTTCGCGCAGTTCCTCCCTCGGGGTGCGTTCCCGCTGGTGGCGGTCGGCTTTGTGGCGTTCGACGCTGGTGGGGCGCTGGGCTGCGGTTCCGTCACCGGTGTTGAGGCGGCGCAGGCCGTAGTCGGCCTCGATGAGGCGGGCTTCGGCCTGGGAGCGCTTGGCTTCGTTGTGGCGGCGGGGCCGCCGGCCGTCTTCGCGGACGGTGGTGGCGATGATGTGGATGTGGTCGTCGGCGTGGCGGACGGCTGCCCAGCGACAGGCGGCGGTGTCGCCCTCGGGGGCCAGGCCGGTGGCGGCAACCATGCGGCGGGCGATGTTGCCCCACTGTTCGTCGGTGAGGATCGGGTCCTCGGGCGCGGCGCGTACGGACAGGTGCCACACGTGCTCGGTGGGGCGCCGTGACTTGGGAAGGGCTTCGACGGGCTGGTCGAGGAGCCTTTGCAGGTCCGCGTAAGTGGCTTTCGGGTTGCGTCCGGGGTCGGGGACGAGGCTGTCCCAGGCCGCCACGAGGTGCGGGTCGGTGTGTTCCTCGTGGGTGCCGAGGCCGTAGAGGTAGCGGATCAGGCCGATGGTACGGGTGCCCATCTTGTGGACGCGGGGGATCATTCGGTGGGAGTCTCCGCCTCTACGTATCGCTGGGTGAAGTCGTCCACGCGCTCGGCGGTGCGCTGGACCGCGTCGAGGACCGCCTTGGCGTGGGGGGCATCGACGCCGGAGTTCAAGACGGTGGCGACCTGGTTGAGGTTGTTGCCGATCTGGCCGAGGGCTCTGCGCAGCGCGAACAGCTCTCTGACCATCTCCCGGTGGGTGGCGATCTCGGCTTCGGTGTGTTCGAGGTCGCGTGCGGCCTTCAGGGCAGAGTGGGCGAGGAAGCCGGCGGTGCTCATGCGGCAGGCAGACGCGGCGTCGGTGAGGAGCTGGAATTCGTCGTCGTTCATGCGGCAACTGGGCTGGTGCATGCGCTTCTTCTCGGCGAGCAGGCGTTCACGCTGGCGCACGTGCGATGTCGTTGGGGCGGTGTGCGCGCAGCGGGGAGTGTGGCAGGTGTGTTGTCCCTCCGTTTCGTGGTGCGATCCGGCCATGGCCGCGTCCCGAAGGACCGGCGCCCCCTGGTGCCGGTCCGCTTCCGCCACCCCTGGGGCGGGGGAGCCCAGAGCATTGCTCCCGACGGGAGCAATGCTCTGGGTACAACTTGCTCCTCCTGAGGCTGGAAGCGAGGGCATGTTCTCGTCGTGGGTGGGACGGTCGTGCGGTGGGTTGTGCATGCGTGTCCTTGAAGCGGTAGAGGCTGGTTGTGTGCAGGGGCCGTTGGGCGGGGGCGACCGGTTGGGGACCGCTCGCTCGTGACGCGAGACGGTGCCGGATGCTGTCCGGGGACCGGGCAGGGACGGTTCCCGTTTCGGGGAGGCGCTCGGTCCCCAGCGGCAGGGGCGTGGGGACCGGTCCCGTCTCCGTCCCCGTAGGGGGGGGTGGGGACGGTCCCCGACGTGGTGAGCTGGCGGTCCCCGAACCGCCGCAGGGCGGTCCCGGATGGTGGGGGCCGTGGGGACGGTCCCCACTGGGTCGGGATGTCAGGCCGGGGTGACCTGCGGAAATAGAGTTGGGGACCGGTCCCCGTGGTGCCCGGCGCGCGCAGCGCAATCAGGGGACGGTCCCCGATCGACTGCTGTCGGTCCCCTCCTGGGGAGGGCGCTGTCAGACGGGACCGGGGCTCGTTTGGGGACCGGGACCGGGTTGGGGACCGTCATGGGGACGGGACCGGGAGCGGGGTGAGGACGGTCCCCGAACGGCTCGGGCCAGTGGTTCGGTCCCCACGATGACGGGGACCGGCCCGGGTGGGGACCGTGGTGGTCAGGAGCCCGACGGCTGGGTGCGTCGGCGGTCCGGGCCGGTGAGGATGACGCGGGTGGTCATCTCTGCCAGGCGGGAGGCGACGCGGTCCCCGACTGCGTTGCGGAGTTCCGCGATCGGCAGGTTGGTGGTGATCAGGGTCGGGAGCATCTCGGTGTAGCGGCGGTTGATCAGCCGGTACGTCAGCTCCTCGGTCCACTCGGACTGCTTGGCCGCGCCGAGGTCGTCCAGGATCAGCAGCGGGCACCGGCCGAGCTCTTGGATCTCCCGCTCGGGGTCGTGGTTGGGCCGGGGCCGGAGCTGGGCGTAGAGGTCGGCGGAGGTGACCGCCTGCCAGCGCAGGCGTACTCCGGCGGCCAGCAGCGAGCGGACGGCTCCGTAGGCCTGATGTGTCTTGCCGATGCCGGTGGTTCCGGCGATCAGCAGCGAGGGGCCGTAGGCGATGCCCCGGGTACCGGCCGGCCCGTTTCGCCCGGCGCGGGTGACCGCCTCCACCCAGCCCAGGACTTCGGCTTGGGTGGCGAGTGCCTCGCGGTAGCGGGGCGGGATGCGGCGGTCGGCGAGTTCCAGGGCGGTCACCGGCTCCACCGTGGGCCCGGCGGGTGTGGTGTCGGGGTCGATGCCCTTGGCAGCGAGAATGGCCTGGAGACGGGCTGCCAGGGTGCCGGCGCGCTGCGGTTCACGGGTCGCGGTGGTCATAGCTGGCCTCCGTAAGCGGCTTCGGCGTCAACAGGGTTGGTGTACGGCTGAGGGGCCCGGCGGGCGCCAGCACTGGTCTGGGGCGGGTTCATGGCCTCGTTGACCAGGCTGGGCAGCAGGCTCGGGTAGAGGCTCTTGAGGCGCATGCGATCGACCCCGGCGCGGATGTGGTCCGGGTCGATGCCTTCGTGCAGCAGCTTGCTGATCTCCCGGCCGACGTGGCCCAGGACTTTCTCCGGAGGGCGCTTCCCGCATGCGGCGGCGTACTCGGCGACCAGTTGCTGGGCCGTTGCGGTCTGGGGTGTGGCGGGGGCGCTCGCGCCTCCCAACGGAGATCCTAGATCCATGATCCTAGGTCCTAGATCCGGACCGTGAGGGCTCGGCGCAGGCTCCCCCCCCCTTCCTGCTGATGCTGCACGGAGGGCTCACTGAACCCGTCCTGACCTGCGGATACGGGGATCATCGAAGCGGCGTGAGATGTGGGTGCGAGCTCCGGGGCGGGTGCCTGATGGTGCACGGACGTCTCACGGAGCCCTCCCTGCGCCAGCGGTGAAGTCAGGGGTACCCGACCGCCGTCGTGGTAGGGACAGTTCGGGTGCCGGACACCGCTGGGGCGGTTGACTTTCTGGTGCTTGGAGAAGGTCACGATGTGCAGGTACCGCTTGCCGTCCTCACCCTCGTACCGGCAGATGAGTTCATTGCCGGCGAGCTGGGTGAGGTCGTCCTCGACCTCGATCGGGCCGTGTTCGGGTCGCAGGGACCACAAGAGGCCCGCGATGACGGCGGACTGGTCACGGAACCGGCCGTGGTCGTCGGCCTGGGTGAGCAGACCGAAGAACGTCCGCTCCGCGGTGATGCTGACGGCGGCCAGTGATTCGGAGCTGAAGGCTTCAGGCTTGATGGTGCGGATGCGTGCCATGCCTATCGCCCCGCCTTCGCCTGCTGCTGGGACGGCGACGCCGCGGTGGGCGCGGGTGTGCGGACGGCTGCTTCGGCCGTACTGTTGGGCATAGACGTTCCTCAGATCCGTTCAGGAGCGGGCGGTTTGGACAAGGGGCTCCCATCGGCTCTCGGCGCTGCAACGCCGGGAGCCGATTCCTTTGTCAGGGGTGCTTGGCCAAGACAGCCACACCCAGCCCGCGGAAGTCCAGCGAATCCGTACTCGAAAAGCGTCAGAGCGCATCGCTGATCGCGAACGTCTTCACAGTAAGGGCGAATCCCCGGTTGACCAAAAAGTCGACGGCGCAGGGAGAGCGAGGAAGATCGCACCCCGAAAGTCATTGACCGGGGTAGGCGAGGCGATCTATGTTTCCGCCGCCGAGCCACTGATGGTGTGCGTACCTCTGTGATCCGAGATGGGTCCTAGTTCCGCAATGGCCGCCTATGCGCGAATCGCCAGTTCGTTCTCCGTGAAACGGGCTCCAAAGTCCCATGTCTGGGCTTCCGTGATTACGAGAACCCGGGAACCCGAGCTACAACAGACGCATGCCCCGAAGAGCTACGGAAATCGGTCCCGCCGGAGAACGGACCGCCCACGCCATCGAGCGGCTGCGCACTTCGCGCGGATTCGCCCAGCGAGAGCTCGCTGCCCGTGTCACCGAGCTCGGCCACCCCATGACCAACACCATGCTGTCCCGCATCGAACGCACCCGCCGGCGCTGCGACGTGGATGACCTCGCCGCCATTGCGGCCGCCCTCGGTGTCTCCCCACTTGCCCTGCTCCAGCCTGCGACGTAGGGGTTCGGGCGGGTGCGCGGTGACGTCGCCCCGGCTTATACCCGACGATCCCCGGTCAGCCAAACCGGGGATTCTCCAGACCATTGAAGTAGTCCGCTCCACCTGCCTGACAGCAAACGGGGGTGGACTCGTCATGCCCGATGTCCGTCGCCACAGGCTGTCGACGGAAGACCCCGAAGGTTTCGATACGTGCGAAGTGCCGCTTGTGACAGTGAATTGCTGGCGAATGTCCGTATGTCGCCGCTGCGGAGGGGTTTTCTGAACGTGCGTGAAGCCGCCGAATACCTGGGGCTGTCGCCCGCCACCCTGTACGTGTGGCGGCATCGTCGCCAAGGTCCGCCGAGTTTTCGGATGGGGCGGAGCGGACGCGTGATGTACCGGATCGAAACGCTTGACGAATGGATCCGGGAACAGGAGCAGGCGGACTCCCGCAGTAACACTTTCCTAAATCCGGTGAATGCCGCCCCGCAGCGCCGCGCCGGGTACGCGGCCACGGCCTGACCGATCTACCCGGCCTTACCACCCGCCCTACGTCCAACCCTCGCCCCGAGGAATTCTTTGGCTGGCTATATCGAAGACCGTTGGATCAAAAAGAAGAAGGATCCTGTCACAGGGAAGCGTGAGCGTACGACCCGTTACGGCAAGGGGTCTCGGTATCGTGTCGCTGGAATCCCGGGCGTCCGGGACATGTCGTTCGACGTGCTGGAGGACGCCAAGGGGTGGCTCCGGCGGTCCGGCACCGACAGCGAACGGGGCGAGTTCGTCGACCCGCGCGACGGCTCCATCACCTTGACGGACTTCGTCACGCGCCACTGGCGCGCCGGCGTTCGCGGCGCGCCCGGCACGGTCAAACGAGTTGATGAGCGTGTACGACTCCACATCCTTCCGCACCTCGGCGCGGTGGCGCTGCGCGACGTGTCGGCGACCGTCCTGCGCGGCTACATAGCCACGCTCGAAGGCGAGTGCTCTCCGCGGTACGCCCGGCAGATCCTCACCTCGCTGTCGAACATCTTCGAGACCGCGATCGACGACAAGCGCCTCGTCCGCAACCCGATGCGGGCCAAGACGGTGCGTTGGCCGAAGGCGCCCGACGAGGATCGTGACGCGTGGCCGCTGGCAACGGCGCAGCGGGTGCGGGACGTGATCAATCCTCGGTATCGAATCGCGGTCGTCGTCGCGCTGGGGTGTGGGCTGCGCCAGGGAGAGGTGTTCGGGTTGTCGCCGAGGGACATCGACTTCGAACGCGGTGTCATCCGAGTGCGCAGGCAGGTGCAACTCCTCTCAGGGCGCCTCTACTTCGCCCTGCCCAAGGGCGGCAAGACGCGCATCGTCGACATGCCCCGTTCGGTGGCCACGGAACTGGCCGCGTACTTCCTCGACCATCCGGCGGTCGACGTCGAGCTCCCCTGGGGCGGACCGGAGCCCGACCGGGAGAAGCAGAGCTTCCCGCTCGTCCTCACGACGACGTACGGCAACGCCATCCGCGCCAACATCTTCAACGACGAGGCCTGGAAGCCGGCCCTCGCCGCGGCCGGAGTCATTCCCGCGCGGGAGAAGGGTGCGCGGTGGAAGGCTTCGCGCAAGGACGGCTTCCACGTGCTTCGGCACACTTACGCCTCGGTCCTCCTCGAAGCGGGCGAGTCCATTGTCACGCTCGCCCGGTGGCTCGGTCACTCAAGTCCGACCATCACCCTCGACCACTACGCCCACTTCATGCCGGAGGCCGGGGGCAAGGGCCGCGCGGCCATCGACGCACTGCTCGGCACGGTGCCCGAGTACGTACCCGCGAGCCTCGTTACGGTGTGATCAACGGGGTGGCGCAGCCGATGCTGTACTACACCGCTTTCGATACTCGCCGCAGGCACGTGCTACTGAAGGCGGTCTACGGCACGGGAGGGGCAGTGCCAGGTCCTATGCCGCGCCGTCCTTCTGGTCATGTGCTCGAAGGAACTCGGTGGCCACGGCGGTGACGATCTCCGGATTGAGGCGCACCAGCGCTGGCAGACAGATGCTCCAATGGCCGACCGATAGGGCCTGAGCGAGCAAGCTTGTTGATCTGTCCGTTTCGAAGTCGACTGCCAGCGCTGTCAGGACCTTGGCGCGTTCGAAGGGGTCTGCAATCGCGGCAGCCATGTTCTCGGCGCGCAGAGGGTCACCATCGCCCGCGCATGCATAGGCGACACTGCTGAGGGCGCGCGCCCGCTGGATCGGATCGGCGATCGAATGGGCTACTCTCTCAGCCTCGTTCAGAGAGCCGAAATCTGCCGCGTACTGCACGATGGCGGTCAGTGCTTTCGCTCTCCTGGATGCATCCGAGATTGTACGAGCAATGCGCTCCGCACGGATGAGATCACCGGCCTTTGCCGTGGTCGACGCCACAGTGCTCAAGACTTTTTGGCGAAGTGGTGGACTGACGATGGAGCCGGCGAGCTGGTCCGCACGTTCCGGGTCGCCTGCCGCAGCCAACTGCTGTGCTATCACGGTGATTGTCTGGTCTCGGCTCGTGGCGTTGGGAAGTGCGTCGACCACCGCCAGAGCATGTTCAGTGAGTTCCTCGGCTCCGCGTATGTTTCCAGCCCCTGCCAAGGCCATCGACACAGCAAGCAGGCCCTTCACGCGGAGTGCAGGAACGGTGATGGCTTCGACCGTGCTTCTTGCTCGTTCCACGTCCCCGCCCTCCACAGCTACACAGGCGCGGCTGATCAAGTCCCTGGCCTGCTGGTACAGGCTTGGAGAGGAACGCAATGGAGCTGGCACGGCGTGGTTCGCTTCTGAGGAGTTCGGGTCCCCGGGTAGCACCGGCCGGGCGTCTGGAGGAACTTCGTCTACCCCGGTCCGGTCGCCATCTATGGCGACGACATCACCTTGCGTTGGTGACAGCAGAGCCAGGGCCTTGGCCCGACGCTCTGGGTCCTCAATTGAACGGGCAATCCTTTCGACCCTGTCACCCTCGCCTCGGACGACTCCTGCCTTGACGATCAGCAGTAGCGCCTTCGACCGCTGAAGTGCATCTGTGATGGCGGCGGCGACCTCGTCAGCTTGGTCGAGTGACCCTCGCACAGCGATGGCCTCTGAGACGACGGTCAGTGTGCGGTCCCGCTGTGCAAGATCGGAGATGCCTCGGGCGATTTCCTCAGCCCGATAGAGGTCGCCAGCCGAGGCCGTGGCCTGCACCAGCACAGCCTGGTCCCTGCCGACGTGGTGCCGGCCGTTGACGGACCGGGCCGTCTGTTCTGCCTCCACAGCGATCTCCTCAGCGCGATGCGCGTCGCCGTTCGTCGCCAGGCCTGACGCCACCACCGCCAGCGCTTTGGCTCGCCGAGTGTGGTTGTCGAAGCCGCGTGCAAGAGCCAGCGCGCGGTCTGGGTTGCCTGAGAGCGCCAATCCCCGGGCGATCGCAGTGAAGGCCTGCTCTCTTTCAGATGCCCCTGTCGTCGCGTGAGCCGCCTTTTCGGCTGAGCGCAGGATTTTCCCTGCCGTTTTACTTCCACTAGTATTTGCGGCTTCGCATGCGACAGCGGCCAGAATCCAGGCCCGGCGCCCCGGGTTTCGTATGGACAGCGCTAGGTTCTCGGCTTGTCTCGCGATGTCGAAACCAGGACGTGCGGCGCCGTTCGCAGTCGCCGCCCGGGCGACGACTGCGAGTGCATGGGCTCGATCCGATCGGGGGCCGACCGACTGGGCGATAGCTCGGGCCCGTCGCCAGTCACCAGCGTTCGCTACCTCCATCGCGACGGCAGAGAGTGCCTGGGCACGCTCTGACCAGAGCGTCAAGGACTTCGCGAGGGCGACGGCGTGGCCGACGTCGTCCACAGCGGCGGCGGCACGCGCGACGGCGCTGAGGGCATGTTCGCGCTGCGTTCTGGTTGTAAGCGAGCGGGCCGCCTTCTCGGCACGCGTCACCAGCAGTTGCGCGCGGCGCTTATCCGCCGTGCCTGCGAAGGTACGCGCGACAATCGCGTAGGCGTGTGCCTCCAGCTCCGGGGCTGCGATGGCGAGCATGCTCTTCTCAGCCTGTTCGACCACCGTCTGGGCGTGCTGTAGGTCGCCGAGGGTCGCAATGTGACGTGCTACGGAAGCGAGAGCGCGGACTTGTTGGGCAGATGTGGTGATGGAGCGGGCTAGGGCCTCAGCGCGGCTGTATCTGCCCAGTTGTGCCCAGACCACCGGAAGGTGAGTGGGAATGTGATCGTTTCGCTCGGTGAGCTTGATGCGGTGGACGGTGAGTCGACTCACCGCCACCAGATCCGGGACAGGTGAACTGGATGCTGCCTCCTGGGCCGTGAGGATCTCTCCGAGCGCGACGCTGTCACCGCCGATGATGTCCAGCATGCGATGGTGTCGGTCAGGATCCGTTGCGCACTTCAACATGCGGTGAATGTCCGCCGTTACGTGGAGGAGTTTGAAGTATCCGCGCAAGAGGTACTCAGGGGTGTCTACGGGCCACTTGTTTGCGCGATACTCCTCAGCCCATGTGTGGATCCGTTCCCGATACTCCGCCAGGCGAGACCTTCCCAGGAATCGTACGGCTTGCTGCTGGATATCCTCGTGACCGAGGACGTAGACCGCTACTTGTGGGCGCCATCGCCCCGCCCGAGGACTGAAGGTACGACCGGACACTGCCCGGAGATGGTCCTCTATCTCCCAGTCCGATAGGCCGGTGAGACCTGCCAGGTCCGCCTCGGAGAGTCCTCCGCCGGCTGCCGTCAGCAGGCCAAGCAAGTCCTTCTCGATCTGGCTGCCGTGCATGAGTCTCTTGAGTTCACGCTCCGCGTCCTGACGGACAACTGCGGCATGAGGGGAGGCGTTGAGTGGCCGCACGATGCTCGGCCAGCGCAGCGGGTGTGCGTCTGGGACGTCCGCAGGGATAGGGGGATTTGGGCGCCCGGCGACGATCACACGCATGCCGACTGGCGGGATGCTCGGCAGGATCGCGGCGATGCTGTGCGTGTCCGGAGCAGAGGTGACCCCGCGGTCCTCGTCTAGGCCGTCCACCACGAGCACCAGGCGCTCCCCTCTACGCCGACAAACGTCGGCCGCCCGCTCGAAGGCACCCAACAGATGAGCTTCACGTGTGGCATCGGTAAGCATCATCGGCATGGGCTCGCCGAGAAGCTCCAATGTCTGTTCGAGGACCACCTCGGTGAACGCCGTGCTGTCCGCCTGCCCAGATAGACGGGCGGTGATGAAGAACGACAACACCCGTACTCTGGGCGGTGGATCCAACACAAAGGTGGAGAGTAGGGCTGACTTGCCAGCCCATGCCTGTGCCCGCCACCACAAGTAGGGTTCCGAATCAGGATCAGTGCAGAAGCTTGCTAGCTCTGCTAGTTCCGCTTCCCGAGCGAGCAGCTGCTGCGGAGCGATGCGTCGTACCTGAGCCAAGTAGTCGGAGCGCACCGCTGGGTGGCGAGCCTCTGTGTCGTCCCTCTCGTCGGAGTCGCCATCTTCCGAGGAGTATTCAGCAAGGGGGAAGCCGATCAGGTCCCGGCGCAGCGAATCGGCGGTCTTCGTCGCGGCCGTCGGTGCGTATCGGCCCACCAGTTCGCAGAGCCGACTGAACAGCCGGTCTGCGGCGTCTGGTGTACCCGCCTTGACGACGCCCCGGAGCCGGCCCACCGCCATCGCCCGGTCCGTCTCGTCGACGCCTTCGAGTCGGACCTCCCGAAGCCGCAATGCACCGAGGACGCGCCATGTCAGCTCGGTCAGAGACCTTCCGCTCATGTTGATACCAGCACCCACCGCGGCCGAGGCGACCATGTGGTCGAAGTGGGTCAGTCGCTCCCGTACTCCCTGATTCGTCCGCCCTGGGTGGGAGACTTCCATGCGGAACCGACGCTCACTCACCGTGTCCCGGGCGATGCCAGCCAGCTCCTTGAGCTGCCTTACGTGTGTGTTGGGACTCGCAACTACGAGAGCCAGTCGCCAACGTCCTTCGGCGACTTCCTCTGGATGATCGTGCACCACCTGGAGATAGGAACCGATCAGTTCTACGGTCGTTTGGTCGCTGGCTACGAACGACGGGTCCCGTCGGACGCCGATCGATACCTGCCGCCGCGCACCGTCCACCGAACGGCCGGTCAACACCAGGTCGTCTACGGGGCTGTAGGCACTCGCCTGGAAGTGGATCTCGTCCGGAGTGACATCGCTTCCCAGCTCGTCCACGGGGTCGGCGGTGAGCAGATGGCTCAGCAGGAGTGCGCCATAGCGGTGCTCCAAGACGGTGCCACCGCCACCCGTCGAGTACGGGCTTGCACGTCTCACGCCACTTCGGGCCAGGGAAGGATCGGACACTCGTTCAGCCTACGTGGCCATTGCTCTCATCGCGGCGAGACTGCGCTGGGACCTTTCCGAGGAGGTCGACGGCTGGCGGAGGAAGTACAGAAGCAAGCTCCGCCAAAGGGATCGCAGAGGACCGGCAGTGGCGGCCTATTGCGGATTCGCCACCAGAGGGGCCCTGGCGAATCTGCCCCGAGGTGGACAGCTGGCAGCCGTTGGCCCCATCAGGCTCTAAGTGGTCTACGTTGCCTCGCAAGGAGTTGCACCTCGCGGGCGACATATGGAGTGCCATCCATGGGAATGCGACCGAGGCCGCTGATGGGCCGACGTATACGCGGGTCCCGCTCCGCTGAAGGCCGCCGACGCGCGGGAGGGGGCGGCGCCAGCGGGGGAGAGCCCTGAAGGGTCGGGAAGTGCATTCTCCCCAGATTCTCCCCAGGGGACTCGACAGGCCACTTCCTGGCGTTCGCAAGAGCTAAGTTAATCAACCGATTGGTGGGCCAGCTACAGCCAGTCGCGCTTCTTGAAGATGACGTACAGGCTGACGCAGACCACTGCCATCAGCAGGATTGCGAAGGGGTAGCCGCCCGCCCACTTCAGTTCCGGCATGTCCTCGAAGTTCATGCCGTAGATGGTTCCCACCAACGTGGGTGCAAAGAGGATGGCGGCCCAGGAGGAGATCTTCTTGATCTCCTCGTTTTGTTCGAAGCCGGCTTCCGCCAGGGCGCGCATTTCGGCGTTCTGTTGTTGGGAGACCAGGGTGGCGTTGACCGTCAGGATTTCGGTGAGGGCTTGGCGGAAGCCGTCCACGCGTTCGCTGGTGTGGGTGACGTGGTCGGCCACGTCGCGGAGGTAGCGCTGGAGTTCCTCGTCCGTGCCGTACTTCGCGAAGCCGGCCATCAGGCTGTGGAGCATGCCGACCAGGGGGCGGGTCGCGCGTTGGAACTCGACCATTTCGCGGGAGAGTTCGTAGATGCGGCGGGAGACCTCCGGGTCGCCGCGGAAGACTTCCGTCTCGATCTCGTCCATGTCGTTCTGGACCCCCTCGACGACCGGGGCGTAGCCGTCGACCACCGCGTCGAGGATGGCGTACAGGGCGGCTTCCGGGCCGAGGGAGAGGAGTTCCGGGGAGGCCTCCATGCGGCGGCGGACCGCGGAGAGGTCGGGGGCGGCGCCGTGGCGGACCGTGATCAGGAAGTCCGGGCCGACGAAGATGTGGAGCTCGCCGAAGTCGACCTCCTCCAGGGCGTCCAGGTACCGGGCGGCGCGCAGGACGACGAAGAGGGTGTCTCCGTACCGCTCGAGCTTGGGGCGCTGGTGGGCCTCCAGGGCGTCCTCGATCGAGAGCGGGTGGAGGTTGAACTCGGCTGCCAGTGAATGCAGTTCGGTTTCGCTGGGCCGGTGCAGACCGATCCAGGCCATGCCGTCGGGCTGCTCGCGCAGTCGGCGGAACGTCTCGGCGAGGGTGGCGGGGGAGGCGACCCGGACGCCGTGGTGGTAGACGGCGGAGTCGATCACGCTGCGGTGGTCGGCGGGGGTGGGGTCCTGTGTAGCCGGCTTCGGGGAACGCGGGGGCGTGGCCGGGGTGCCGGGAGGAGGGGCGGCCGGGCGGCGCCACCCCGGCCGCTTCGCGGGCGGGGGTGAATCGCGGCGGTCTGGGTGCTCCGACATCGCAGGTCAGCTCCCGCTCGAACAGGTGTTTACGAGGTGTTATGGGTGTTTACGAGTATGTGCCAGCATCGCGCAGGATATCCGGATGGATGGGCCGTCGCCTCGGTCGGACGGACCGGGGGACCGGTCGGATCGCCCGGATGGATGGTTCGGGTAGCCAGGGGTTGCGGACAGAAGGTGTCCGCAAGGGGGACTACGTTGTGGTCATGGCCTCCAGGACGACGCACCGCGTGCTCGACACCCGTTCACTGAACCGTGCCACGCTCGACCGCCAGCTGCTCCTGGGTCGTGCGCAGATGTCCGCACGGGACGCGGTCCAGCACCTCCTGGGGCTCCAGGCGCAGAACGTGAAGCCGCCCTACTTCCAGCTCCACGCGCGCCTCGCCGGATTCCGGCCCACCGAGCTCGCCGGGCTGATGGAGTCCCGGGACGTGGTCCGGATGGTCACCATGCGGTCCACCATCCACACCCACACGGCCCACGACGCGTTCCTCCTGCGGCCCCTCGTCCAGCCCGCCCGCGACCGGGAGGTCAACTACTTCCGCAAGGGCCTGGTGGGAGTCGACCTGGACAGGCTCGCCCGCCGCGCCCGGGCGTTCGTGGAAGAGGAACCGCGCACCATGGCCGAGATCCGCGAGGAGCTGGTCGAGGAATGGCCCGGCGCCGACCCCCAGTCGCTGTCCGTCGCCGCCCGCTGCCTCCTGCCGCTCGTACAGGTCACCCCGCGGGGGGTGTGGGGCAGGAGTGGAGGGGTACGGCTCACCACCCTCGGTGAGTGGACGAGGGAGAGGGAGGGTGAGGGGGCGGGGAGCTTTGCGGACGGGCCCCGGGCCGCCGACGGCGTTGAGGCCACCGACCGCGTCGACGGCATCGGCGGCATCGACGACGCCGACCACCCCCAGGGCATCGACGGACTCGTCCTGCGCTACCTCCGCGCCTTCGGGCCCGCCTCCGTCAAGGACATGCAGACCTGGGCCGGCCTCACCCGGCTGCGCGAGCCCTTCGAGCGGCTGCGGCCGCGGCTGGCCGTGTTCCAGGACGAGAACGGCGTCGAGCTCTTCGACCTGCCCGACGCGCCCCGCCCCGACGCCGACGTGCCCGCCCCGCCGCGCTTCCTCCCCGAGTTCGACAACCTGCTCCTCTCCCACGCGGACCGCTCCCGGGTGGTCGCCCCCGCGCTCAAGGGGCGCAGCTGGTCGGGAAACCAGGCCCACTGCACCCTCCTCCTCGACGGCTTCCTCTCCGGGCTGTGGAAGCTCGACGGCGCCACGCTCACCGTCGAGCTGTTCTCCCCCGCCCCCAAGGCGCTCGAGGCGGAGATCGTCGCCGAGGGGGAGGCCCTCCTCGCGGCCATGGCCGCGGAGGGCCCCGGCGACGCGGTCGCGGGCGGGCTGGCCCCCGTCAGCGGGTCCCTTGCCGGGTCCCTTGCCACCGGCATCGTCCGCTTCGGGTCAATCCACGGCTGACGCCGCTCTGGTGGCCCGTACGCCGGACACGGCACGATGCCTGGCATGACCCAGAACATGTCGAACCCGTCGGACCCGTCCAAGGCGTCAGAACCGCCGAACCCGTCGCACCGGCCCCACGCGAACCTCGACGCCACCGCCCGGTTCCTCGCCGCCCGCGATTTCCTGCTGGAACGGCGCGGGGACTACGAGGCCGCCCGGGCCGGATTCACCTGGCCCCGCCCCGAGCGGTTCAACTGGGCCCTCGACTGGTTCGACCACGTCGCGGCCGGGAACCAGGACGACGCCCTGCGGATCGTCGAGGAGGACGGCACCAGCCACGCCGTCTCCTTCGAGCAGATGAGCGCCCGCTCCGGCGCGGCAGCCAACTGGCTGCGTGCCCAGGGCGTCGCCCCCGGGGACCGGATCCTCGTCATGCTCGGCAACCAGCGCGAGCTGTGGGAGGTGATGCTCGGCGCCATGAAGCTGCGCGCCGTCGTCATCCCGGCGACCCCGCTGCTCGGCCCGGCCGACCTGCGCGACCGCATCGACCGGGGCCACGTACGGCACGTCATCGCGCGGGCCGAGGACACCGGCAAGTTCGACGCCGTACCCGGCGGGTACACCCGGATCGCCGCCGGGCCCGACATCCCCACCGGATGGCGGCGCCTGGAGGACATGTACGCCGCCGAGGGCCGCTTCACCCCGGACGGAGAGACCCTCGCCACCGACCCGCTGATGCTCTACTTCACCTCCGGCACCACCGCCCGGCCCAAGCTCGTGGAGCACACGCACGCTTCGTACCCGATCGGGCACCTCTCCACCATGTACTGGCTCGGCCTGCGCCCCGGCGACGTACACCTCAACATCGCCTCGCCCGGCTGGGCCAAGCACGCCTGGTCCAACCTCTTCGCCCCGTGGAACGCCGGCGCCACCGTCTTCGTCCACAACTACGCGCGCTTCGACCCGGAGCGGCTGATGGCCGAGATGGACCGGCACGGCGTGACGACCTTCTGCGCCCCGCCCACCGTGTGGCGGATGCTGATCCAGTCCGACCTCAGCGCGCTGCGCACCCCGCCGCGCGAGGCCGTCGCCGCCGGAGAGCCGCTCAATCCGGAGGTCATCGACAAGGTCCGCGAGGCGTGGGGCGTGACCATCCGCGACGGCTTCGGCCAGACCGAGACCACGCTCCAGGCCGGCAACTTCCCCGGCGCCCCCGTCAAGCCGGGCTCCATGGGCCGCCCCGCCCCCGGGTACGAGATCGTCCTGCTGGATCCGGTCACCGGCAAGGAATCCCCCGACGAGGGCGAACTCTGCGTGGCGCTCGGCCCGCGCCCCGCCGGAGTGATGACCGGCTACCGGGACGATCCCGAGCGCACCGCCGAGGCCATGGCCGACGGGCTCTACCGCACCGGCGACATCGCCTCGCGCGACGCCGACGGCTACCTCACCTACGTGGGCCGCGCCGACGACGTCTTCAAGGCATCCGACTACAAGATCAGCCCGTTCGAGCTGGAGAGCGCCCTGCTGGAGCACGAGGCGGTCGCCGAAGCCGCCGTCGTCCCGGCCCCGGACGCGCTGCGCCTCGCCGTCCCCAAGGCGTACGTCACGCTCGCCGCGGGCTGGGAGCCGGGCCCGGAGACGGCCCGCGTGCTGTTCGAGCACTCCCGCGCGGTGCTGTCCCCGTACAAGAGGATCCGCCGCATCGAATTCGGAGAGCTTCCGAAGACCGTGTCCGGCAAGATCCGCCGGGTGGAGCTGCGCGAGCTCACCGCGGCCGGCTCGGCCGAGGAGTACGACGAGGCGGATCTCGGCCTCGGCTGATCCGGGCGCGCGCGGGCGCGAGGGCACGTGGGGCGCGCCGGCGCGAGGTACGACGCTCCGCGCACACGGCCGGTACGGGCCCGCGCTCACGCTCCCGGTACGGGCCCGCGCTCACGCAGCCGGTACGGGCCCGCGCGCACGCGGCCCCGTACCGGTAGCGGGTCCTAGGCCGAGGCCGGCAGCAGGGCCTCGATCGCCGCGATGACCTCGGGGGCCTCGGGCTCCGTGCGCGGGCGGAAGCGGCCCACGACCTCACCGGCGGGGGAGATCAGGAACTTCTCGAAGTTCCACGTGATGTCACCGGCCTCGCCCTCGGCGTCCGGGGTCTTCACGAGCTCCTGGTACAGCGGGTGCCGGTTCTCGCCGTTGACCTCGGACTTCTCCAGCATCGGGAAGGTGACCCCGAAACCGGTCGCGCAGAAGGTCTGGATGTCATCGGCGGTGCCCGGCTCCTGCCCGCCGAACTGGTTGCAGGGGACACCGATGACGGTGAAACCCTTCTCCTCGTACGCGGACTGCAGCCGGGCCAGACCCGAGTACTGCGGGGTGAGACCGCACTGCGAGGCGGTGTTCACGAGCAGGACCGCCTTGCCCTTGTAGGCGGCGAGGCTGGTGGGCTCGTCGGACAGGGTGGTCAGCGGGATGTCGTACAGGCTCATCAGGCTCTCCTCGGCAGAAAGGCACGCAATATCCCACGAGCCTAGGCCCCCGTACCGACGAGTTCGTCCGCCGGGTCGTTGACCGGCTGCGGCGTGCCCGTGAGGTCCACGACGAACAGCGGTATCCCCAGGTCGTCCGCGCGGGCGCGGGCGTCCTGCGTGTATCCGGCGAGCGCGAAGTAGACGCTCGTCGCGGAGGCCGTGAGCCCGTTCAGCCAGACGCACTCCACCGCCCGCACCCCGGCCGGTGCGGTGGTCGGGTCCACCTGGGCGACCAGCCCGGGGGCGCGCAGGTCGACCGGGGCCGACGGGACGGGCCGGCCGTCGGGCTGGCGCACGTCCTGGAATCCGAGCCAGCGCAGGTACAGCGCGGCCGTGGACACCGCGTCCCGGGCGGTACGGATGGTCACGGGGAGGAACGCAGGGCGCCGCGCGGACCCGCCCGCCGCGGCGGACGGGTCGCCCGCAGCCGCGGGGTCCGCAGCACCCCGCCCCGCGCCACCGTGCCCGGCGGGACCCCGCCCCGGAGCGGCCCGCCCCGGCTCCGCCGGGTTCCCCGCCCGCTCCCCGTCCCCCGGTCCCCGCGGATGGACCGGGACAACCAGCACCGTCCCGCACGACCCGCACCCCACCTCCGGATGCGGCCAGTCCCCGTCCTGTCCGCAGGCCTCGCACCGCACCGTCACCCAGCTGTCCGACCAGGTGCGGTGGATCAGCTCGCGGGCCGGCGCCGCAAGGTCCAGCGGCGGGGTGACCGGGCTCCCGCAGGCGCAGGGGAACACCGGAGCCGTGTAGTCGTTCTCGCGCAGGCAGGCGGGACAGCGCACCGGTACCGCATCCGTCATGACACCTGGCCCCCTCGTCGCTGTGCGTGGACCCATGCTCCACCACCAGCCACCACCAGGGCGGGCAGACCATCGATTTTCCGTCGGCACCTGGATTTTCGTACAACCCACCGACCGAGACGTGGCTTTTGGTGGTTTCCGGGCTGCGGTTCCGCCTTGACGTGCGTGAAGGCGCGCCTTAGCTTGTTCCGTATAGCAGAACAAAACTTCCGGATTACGGAAAAGCCTGACCGCCAGACCCGCAGGAGAACTCGATGCCTCGTATGACAGCCGCCGCCGCCGCAGTGGAGATCCTCAAGCGCGAGGGCGTTTCGCAAGCGTTCGGCGTGCCCGGCGCTGCGATCAACCCGTTCTACCGCGAGCTCAAGAACGTCGGTGGCATCAACCACACGCTCGCTCGCCACGTCGAGGGCGCCTCGCACATGGCCGAGGGCTACACCCGCACGGCGCCGGGCAACATCGGTGTCTGCATCGGTACCTCGGGCCCCGCCGGCACCGACATGATCACCGGCCTGTACTCGGCCATCGCGGACTCGATCCCGATCCTGTGCATCACCGGTCAGGCCCCGGTCGCCAAGCTCCACAAGGAAGACTTCCAGGCCGTCGACATCGCGTCGATCGCCAAGCCGGTCACCAAGAAGGCCACCACGGTCCTCGAGGCCGCGCAGGTCCCGGGCGTGTTCCAGGAAGCCTTCTACCTGATGCGCTCCGGCCGCCCCGGCCCGGTCCTCATCGACCTGCCGATCGACGTCCAGCTGACCGAGATCGAGTTCGACCCGGACCTGTACGAGCCGCTGGCCGTCCACAAGCCGGCCGCGACCCGCAAGCAGGCCGAGAAGGCCATCCAGCTGCTGCTGGAGTCCGAGCGTCCGCTGATCGTCGCGGGTGGCGGCATCATCAACGCCGACGCCTCCGACCTGCTGGTCGAGTTCGCCGAGCTGGTCGGCGTCCCGGTCATCTCCACCCTCATGGGCTGGGGCGTCATCCCGGACGACCACGAGCTCGCCGCCGGCATGGTCGGTGTGCAGACCTCGCACCGCTACGGCAACGCGACGTTCCTGGAGTCCGACTACGTCCTGGGCATCGGCAACCGCTGGGCCAACCGTCACACCGGTTACAACCTGGACGCCTACCTCGGCGACCGCACGTTCGTCCACGTGGACATCGAGCCCACCCAGATCGGCAAGATCTTCGCCCCCGCCCTCGGCATCGCCTCGGACGCCAAGGCCGCGCTGGAACTCTTCATCGAGGTCGCCAAGGAGCTCAAGGCCGCGGGCAAGCTGCCCGACTACAGCGCCTGGGTCGCCTCGCACCTGGAACGCAAGGGCTCGCTGCAGCGCCGTACGCACTTCGACAACATCCCCATGAAGCCGCAGCGCGTCTACGAGGAGATGAACAAGGCCTTCGGCCCGGAGACCCGCTACGTCACCACCATCGGTCTGTCCCAGATCGCCGGTGCGCAGATGCTGCACGTCTTCAAGCCGCGCCACTGGATCAACTGCGGCCAGGCCGGCCCGCTCGGCTGGACCATCCCGGCCGCGCTGGGCGTCGCCACCGCCGACCCGACGACCCCGGTCGTCGCGCTCTCCGGTGACTACGACTTCCAGTTCATGCTGGAGGAGCTGGCCGTCGGTGCGCAGCACAAGATCCCGTACGTCCACGTCCTCGTGAACAACGCCTACCTGGGTCTGATCCGTCAGGCTCAGGGTGGTCTCGGCATCAACTTCGAGGTCAACCTCGAGTTCGAGAACATCAACGCCCCCGAGCTGGGCGTCTACGGCGTCGACCACGTCAAGGTCGTCGAGGGTCTGGGCTGCAAGGCCATCCGCGTGACGGACCCGAACGAGCTGGGTGCCGCTCTCGAGGAGGCCAAGAAGCTGGCCGCCGAGTTCAGCGTCCCGGTCGTCGTCGAGGCCATCCTCGAGCGCGTCACCAACATCTCGATGAGCAAGACGGTCGACATGAGCGACGTCACCGAGTTCGAGGAGATCGCGACCGAGCCGGGCCACGCCCCGACCGCGATCCGCCCGATCTCCGCCTAGCCCCACCAAGGCCGGCCCGGCACGACACGACGGCCCCCGTTCCTCCCGAAGGAGGGCGGTTTCTAGGGATCGTTGCAACACCTGGTTGGTTTGATCAGGCGGCAAGTAGTTTATGCAGGCGCTCGGCTGGGGTCTCCCAGCCGAGCGTT